>JAEUWI010000025.1 GCA_016791475.1 Candidatus Hydrogenedentota bacterium | reverse complement strand
GTCGTATGGGTCGTATGGGTCGTATGGGTCGTATGGGTCGTATGGGTCGTATGGGTCGTATGGGTCGTATGGGTCGTGTGGGTCGTGTGGGTCGTGTGGGTCGTGTGGGTCGTGTGGGTCGTGTGGGTCGTGTGGGTCGTGTGGGTCGTGTGGGGCTGGCCCGTGGAGAATTCCGGATTGAGCTTCATTGGATGGCGGCTTGCCCATGAAGAAGGCGGAAGATTCCGGGGAATCTTCCGCCTGTCGGGCCTGGCAATCTGATCGGGGTGCTCAGTCCGCCGTCGGGGGCTTGTACTGCACGCCGACGCCTTCCAGCGCTTTCATGAAACCTTCTTTGTCGACGGCTTTGGAGTAGCCTTCGGCCGGCTCGATCACGTCTTCTTTCACAAAGCGGGCGAGTTCGTCGTTCAGGAGCGTCATGCCTTCTTTCTTGGCCGTCTGCATGATGCTCATAACTTGCGCGGTCTTGCCCTCTCGGATAAGCATGCTCACGGCGGCGTTCACCACCAGCACTTCCAGCGCGGCCACGCGACCGCCGCCTTTCTTCTTGAGCAGGTTCTGGGCCACGACGCCCTTGAGGGCGGCGGAGAGCATGGTGCGTATCTGAGCTTGCTGACCCGAGGGGAAAATGTCGATGAGGCGGTCCACGGTGGAGATGGCCGTGGTGGTGTGGAGGGTGCCGAAGACCAGGTGGCCGGTTTCCGCCGTTTCGATGGCGATGTGGGTCGTTTCCAGGTCGCGCATTTCGCCCACGAGCACAATATCCGGGTCTTCGCGCAGGGCGGCGCGAAGGGCGTTCTTGAAGCCCAGGGTGTGGTTGTGCACTTCGCGCTGGTTTATGAGACAGCGCTGGTTCTGGTGAACGAATTCGATCGGGTCTTCAATGGTGATGATGTGGTCCGAGCGATTCTTGTTGATGTAGTCGATCATGGCCGCCAGGGTGGTCGACTTACCGCTGCCGGTGGGCCCGGTCACCAGTACCAGGCCCTTGTGGAGCTGACAGAATTTCTTGAGGGCCACGGGCAGTTTAAGTTGTTCGAAGGTGAGAATCTCCGAAGGAATCAGGCGGAACACGCCCCCGACGCCCTTGTGATCGCGGAAGATGTTGGCGCGGAATCGCCCATAACCCTCCAGTGCGTAAGCGAAGTCGGTATCGTTCGTGTCGTTGAACTCTTTTCGGTTTTTTTCGGGGGTAATCTCGAAGAGGAGCTGTTCCGCACGCTCCGCCGTCACTTCCTCATCCGCCTTAAGCGGAACAATCGAACCATCTTTTCGGAACATGGGCTTGCAGCCGGTGCACAGGTGCAAGTCCGACGTGCCATGCTCGACCATCAATCGGAAATACTTGTCAATTTCGGCCATAGAGCTACCTCCTCAAACGCCCGGAACGGGTTGCCAGTGTTGTGATTCACCTTGATTGCCAGGATTCCACGATCAGCCTAGCATGGCGTGGACGGGAAAACAAGTTTATTGACGGTTGTCCAGAATTCGCAGTATGGAGGTGGCCAACCCGTCTTGTCTTGCGCACAATGCCCTGATTTTGATAGACTTAAGTAGTTGCGCGCATGTGATTTAATGCCGTGTGCGCGGGTGTTCAGGAGGGTAATTCGTTGCCAGGGATTCGCGAACAACGCTGGGTAAGCACCTTGTCCTTCATGACGGACTTGCTGCTGTACTTTGCCGCGTTGAGTCTGGTGACGCCCTCGCGACTGGATACGCTTACCCACGTGGACTTCGCCCTGATCCAGCGCGACCGTCTGGTCTGCGTGGCCATCTTCGCGATTGCCGCCGTCATGACCGGCCGTCTGAACGTGTCCCGCCTTACGGATCGCTTCGACCTCATCTACCACACGCTCATCGCCCTGCTGACCACGGGCGTGGCCACCTTATTGCTGGTGACGCTGGTGCCGGTCGAGATGCGGGTTGTTTCGCGCCGGGAATTGATTCTCAGCCTGCCGACGGCGGCGGTGCTGCTGAGTGTGTGGCAGTATGGCCTGGCCTCTCTGGCGGCGCGCTTTGACAGCCTCCATCGCCTCTTCTATGTGGTGGGCGAGGCGGACGAAGCCCGTCGCATCGCGATGGAGATCGCACAGGATCGATCCGCCGTGGCGGATGCGCGGTGCGTGACTTTTGAAGAACTGGTGGCGGAGTGCGATGCGGGCGAAGGCGCGGGCTCGCCGACGCGCACGGGTATCCACAGCGTCATTATCTGCGCGGGGGACGATCAGGAGAAGCGCCTTCACGCGCTGCTCGAGTTTTGCGAGCGGCGCTTTCGAGACACCTATGTGCACCCCAGCCTGAGCAGCGCGCTGTTGCTGCACCACGGGAACCTGCTTCCCGTGGCGGGGATTCCGCTGGTCCGCGTTGCGGGCGAGCAGACCACGAGCCCGTACCTGTATGCGAAGCGGCTGACGGATATCGTGGTGTCGGCGATCGGCCTGTTGCTGGCGACTCCAATCTGCCTGGCGGCGGCGGCGGCGATCAAGGTGAGTTCGCCGGGGCCAATCTTCTATACCCAGCAGCGTCTTTCCAAGGGGGGGCGGCCTTTTACGATCTACAAATTCCGATCCATGCACGATGGCGTACCGCTGATGGACGAAGCGGGCCACGTGCTCGCGCAGAAGGATGATCCCCGGATTACCCCGGTGGGCCGCTTCCTGCGCAAGCACCGGATCGACGAGATCCCCCAGCTTTACAGCGTGTTGAAGGGGGACATGAGCCTGGTGGGGCCGCGTCCGGTGTGGAAAGAATACTACGACCAGCAGCGCGGCACCCTACCGCTCTTTGACCGCCGCCTGGTGGTGCGCCCGGGACTCACGAGTCTCTCCCATGTGCTGGGGGGCTACAGTTCCACGCCGGAAGACCGGCTCCGTTATGACCTGGTGTATATCAATACCCTGTCGATGGACGTGGATCTGCGGGTGCTCCTGTCCACGGTGCGCATCGTGCTCAGCGGCAAGGGGGCGCTCTGATGCACAGGCCGACCTTCAAGCATCCTGGCCGTATCCTCATCACCTGGGCGATGCTCTGGGTGATCGGCGCCGTGGCTATCGCCCTCTTCGATTTTAGGCTGGCCTCCTACGCGGCGGATCTGCGGGCGAACGACTATCGCACCTACCTCGGCGAGGCCATTGTGCTGCTGGAGTCCAAGGATTATCTGGGTGCGTTGCAACAGGTGGAGAAGGCCAAAGAACTCGCCCCGGACGTCTATGAGCCCTATGCCTACGCGGGCGGCATTCACTACCGCATGAATCAGTGGGAGCTGGCCTACGCCAACTTCACCCAGGCGGTGGCGAAGGGCGATCCCGGTGTTGGGCCTCGTCTGGACATTGTCTGGTCGCTGATTGAAATGAAGCGTTTCGACGAAGCGGCAGATTTCGGCGCGAAAGCGGTGGCGCAATTTCCAGAGAATGCCACGCTACCTCAATACACGGCGGAAGCCCTGCTCAAGGCTGCGCGGCCGGCCGAGGCGATTCCCTTTCTTGAGCGGGCCCTGGGGCAGTCGGAGAACAATGTGTACCTTCTTGATCGGCTGGCGCGCGCCCAGGAGCAGAAGGGCGATGCCGCCGCCGCCGCGAAGGTGCGCGCCCGCATCGACAGCATTCACGAGGCCATTGGTCGGGTTGGAAACGTGGTGCCATGATCGAGTCCCCGGCCTCGGGCGCCGAGGCCCCCGGTGTTTCCATTCTCTTCGTGGTGAAAAACGAGCGTAGCAATCTTGAGCGCATGTTTCCCATGATTCTCGCGCAAGACTACCCCGGCTCGGTCGAGTATATCTGTGTGGATTCGGGATCGACGGATGGCACCGTTGAATTCATGCGGGAACACGGCGCGGTCATCCGCGAGATTCCGCCGGCGGCGTTTCACCACGGGCGCACGCGCAATCTGGCGGCATCCCTTGCCACGGGGGAGATCCTTGTGATGCTTTCGGGCGATGCGTTTCCCGTGCATGAGCGGTGGCTGCAAAAGCTCGCGGGTCATTTTTCCGATCCCCGCGTGGGGGCCGTGTATGGCAAGCAGACCGCGCCGAAGGGTATGGGGGCGCTTCGCACCCAGAGCCTGGCGAGTGAATATTCCGAAAAGCGGCAGGTGCGTGATCCGAAGGAGATCACGCGATTCAATCCGGGCCACTTTCGCTTTTCCAACGCCAACGGGGCGGTGCGGCGCGCGCTCTGGGAACGCTTTCGGTGGAACGAGGAATTGCTGCTCGCCGAAGACCAAGGCCTGTGTCGCGACATCCTGATGGCGGGTTATCAGGTAATTTACGAGCCCGAGGCGGAAGTGATCCACGGACACGAGCGGAGCCTCTGGGGGGAGTTTAAGTTTGCGCTGGACAATGGCCTGTCCCTGTCGCGCATCGGGATCTTGAACAATCCGGAGATCGGCGGTGAACTGCGCTATGGTCTGGCGCGGGTGAAGACGGATCTCAGCCACTTTGCGAAGCGCGGGCGAATCGATTGCGTGGCGCTGTCGCTGCTTTCCTTTGCGGCGCGCTATGCGGGGGTACAACTCGGCAAGCGGGAGAAGCGATTGCCGCGCTGGTTTTTGCGCCGGGTCTCCGAGGTGCATGAGAAGATGGGGCTTTAGGGGGCCAGGTCCAGTGCCATAATTGCAGGGATGGCAGCGACGTCGAAGACAGCAGGCCGATGGCGGACCTGGAGAGTTGAGAGACCTGCTGTCGCTGCCGTCCCTGATGTCCCTGCACATAGGGAATGGCCTTTGAGCTTTGGTCACTCTTCCGTGCGGATCGCGAGGTAGTCCTTCAGCGCCTCGCGCCAGGGGGGCATGATGTCGAGGCCCTGATCCTGGGCGTGTTTATTCTCCAGCACCGAATAGGCCGGGCGGCGCACGGGCGACTGGAAGGCCGCCGAGGTGGTGGGGCTGAGGGTCACCTTCGTCCCCGTCTCTTCGAAGATGGCCTGGGCGAATTCAAACCACGAGCATGCGCCCTGACAGGTGGCGTGGTAGAGGCCCGGCTCACCCTTTTCAGCGAGGAGGCGAATCTGGCGTGCGAGCGCGAGCGTCCAGGTCGGCGTGGAAATCTCGTCGGTCACGACCTTTACCTCGGGGCGCGTGGCGGCGAGGTGGAGCATGGTGCCGATGAAATTGCGTCCGCCCTTCGCGCGGCAGGGGGCGTTGCCATAGAGCGCGGCGGTTCGCACGATGAGATGGTCTTCGAGCACGGACGCAATGAGATGCTCGCCGGCCACCTTGCTCGCGGCATAGACGTTGAGCGGCCGGGGGAGATCGCTTTCCACGTAGGGCTTCGAGCCGCCGTCGCCGAAGACGTAGTCCGTGCTTACGTGGACCAGGCGCGCCCCCGCGGCCTTGCAGGCCATGGCCAGATTCCGCGAGCCGGTCGCGTTGACCGCAAAGGCCAGGGCGGGTTCCTGTTCGCAAACGGGCACATTGTGGGCCGCCGCGGTGTTGATCACGAGATTGGGCCTGACTTCGTGGGTGATGAGCGCGTCCGCAGCGGCGGCGTCAACGATGTCGAGTCGGTCGCGTCCCGCGCGATGGACTTCGGTGTCGGCAAACACGGCGCAGAGATCCTGGCCGAGTTGGCCCTCGGCGCCGATGATGAGGACTTTCATGGATGGGTTCCTTTGTTTCGCAAGCGGGAAGGTGGAAGGCACTGCCCCGGCGTGTGTGGCGCAGTATGCCACAGGTTGGTTGGCAGTTGACAGTGGGCAGAGGTCTTATGGGTCTTATGGGTCTTATGGGTCTTATGGGTCTTATGGGTCTTATGGGTCTTATGGGTCTTGTGGGTCTTGTGGGTCTTGTGGGGCATTGGTGTCAACTGTCAACTGTCAACTGTCAACTGACCACTGGTATACTCCGGGCGCCCTTTGGTCACCCGAAATTGTAAGGCCACTCTTGTGAACTCTTTTTCCATCGCCGCCGATCTTAGTTGCCTTGCTTCGCGCCCGATTACGGGAGTGGGGTATTACACGGCGCATCTTTTCGACGCGCTGCTGCGCACTTCGCCCGGGCTTGATCTTCGGGTCTTTGCGTGCGCGGCGAAGCCACTTCCGGAGGAGGTTCATGGGTTTGGCGCAAGGGCGTCGCGATTTTCCGGACAGCGCATTCCCACGCGCTTGAAAAATGAACTGTGGACCCGCGTGGAATGGCCGTCCATGTCATGGTGGCTTGGAGAGACGGATATTGTGCACGGCGGCTTCCATCTCCTGCCGCCATCGCGCCGCGCGAAGCGCGTGGTCACTATTTTTGATCTTGCGGGCATGCGCCGGTCGGCGATCCATGAAGATGCTTCCCTCGCGCTGCACCGAAAGCTGCTGACCCACGCGGTGCCCAGGGCGGACGGCATCCTCGCCATTTCTCAGAGCTGCCGGATGGATGTGATCGATCTGCTGCAAGCCGACCCGGCTAAGGTTCATGTGGTACCTGGGGGCGTGATGCTGGAAGAGTTCAGTGGCCCGCTGGATCAAGCCCAACTTGCCGACGTGCGCCAGCGCCATGGCGTGGACGGACCCTACTGGATTCATCTGGGCACGCTGGAGCCGCGAAAGAATCTGAAGCGGCTGGTGGAGGCCTATGCCCGCCTGCGCGCTCGCCATGCGGCGCCCCGGCTTGTGCTGGCGGGCGGCGAGGGCTGGATGTTCGGGCCGGTGCTGGAGGCGATTGCGCGGCATGGATTGGAAAAGGATGTGATTCGCACGGGCTATCTTCCCCGCGAAGACGCGGTGGCGCTGCTGCGGGGGTCGCGGGGCTGCGTTTATCCTTCGCTGTATGAGGGATTCGGTCTGCCGGTGTTGGAGGCCATGGCCGCGCGTGTGCCGGTGCTGACCTCCAATGTGTCGTCCCTGCCCGAGGTGATCGGGGATACGGGTATTCTGGTGGAGCCGGAGGACGATGAAAGTCTCGACGCGGGTCTGGAGCGATTGCTGCTTGACCGCGGCACCGAGGGGGCGCGCGTGGAAGCGGCGTGGAATCGGGCGCAGGGCATGACCTGGGCGCACAGCGCGCAGGCCCTGTTGGCGGCCTATCGCGCCGTGTTGGAGCGGCCATGAGCGATGTTTCCACGTCTACCCGCGTGGGGCTGAATGCGGCGTTGCTTATCCTATCGCGCGTGGTCGGGCTCGCCATGGCCATGGTGCAGAGCGGGCTGATTTTTCGGGCCCTTTCGCTCGAAAGTCAGGGGCAATTTGGCGCGGCGCTGGGCTTTGCCTCATTCTTTACGGTCTTCGCGACGCTGGGCATTCAGCGGCTGCTCGTGCGCGAGATAGCGCGGGACGCGACCCACGCCTGGGATCAAGTGTGGACCTCGCTCGTGGTCACGGGGACGCTGTCGTCTCTCTGCCTCGGGCTGATCTGGCTTGTCCAGCGTGGGGATGCTCTCCAGTCTGCCGCGTTCTGGGCGGGCGTCTCTGTGGTGTTTCTCTGGGCATTGCAGCAGCCCTTCGAGTCCCTGCTGATCGCCCGGGAGCGAATGGGCTTGATCGCGGTTATGAACATTGGCGTGGGCGCGGCAAAGGTGCTGTTGGTGTATCTGCTGCTGGGCCAACCGGGGAGCGCGGCCCAGGCCCATGCCATCCTCGCGCTGGCCAATGGGCTGGGGCTGTTGTTGTGCGCGGCGGTGGCCGTTCGCGTGGGGGGCTGGCAGCGGCCCCACTTGCATCCGGGCGCGGTGATCGCGCAGGCCCGGGAGTGCGTCCCCTTTACGGTCGCGATGCTATGCAGTTGGATCTATTTCAAGTCGGATATTGTGTTGCTGGAATGGTTGCGCGGCGAGGCCGATGCGGGGATTTATGCGCCACCCCAGCGCCTGATGGAGCCGCTGCTGATGGTCGCGAGTCTCTGGGGCACGGCGGTCTTCCCGGCGCTCTGTCGCCTGACCCACACGGATAGCGGTCAGTTCCAGCAGCTCAAGGCGACTTCCGTGCGGCTGGCGGTGCTGGTGGCCTGTCCCATGGCGCTGGGGCTCGCCGTGCTGGCGCGCCCGGTGATGCTGCTGCTTACGGGCGACGATCCCGCGCTGGAGCAGTATGCCTTCGTGCTGCGGCTGCTCTGTTTCGTGGTGCCCTCCTTTTATTTCAACAGTCTGGCGCAGGAAATGCTCTACGCCGCGCATCGGAACTGGTTCGTGGTGGCGAGTCTGGGCGTAGCGGCCGTGGTCAGCGTTGCGGGGAATCTGGTACTCATTCCGCGCTTCGGCGTGGCGGGGCTCGCGGGGGTGGCCGTGGCGGCCAATCTTGCGGTCAGCCTGATGTTTGGGATTGGCCTGCGCCGGGAGCTGACGGATGGGCGGCTGGGCGTGCTGGCGCTGCGTACGCTGCTGGCGAGCGCGGTGATGGGCGTTGCGGCGTGGTATGCGGCCCCGTGGAGTATGGGGCTGGCCATTGTAGTTGGCGTCGTAGTGTATGGCGTGATGCATGGTATGCTGGGAACGTTGAATACGCTGGAGCGCGAAATGGTCCGGCATGTCTTGCGGCGGGGACGGTAGACGTCAGCATCGAAGGCGTGACAGCATTTCGACACGTGGGGTCAATCGGCTACCGTGTCCTGGTCGCCGATCCGGAGGGTGCGGTGGGCCTGGTCGGGCGTTGGGGCCGGTCCATGGCGGGGCGCTGAGGGCGTTCGATGTTGGGTCGCTCAACCGTCGGGCGTTCGATGGCGCGGCGCATTTTTTCGGGGGCATC
The DNA here is from genome assembly GCA_016791475.1 of Candidatus Hydrogenedentota bacterium. NCBI lineage: Bacteria > Pseudomonadati > Candidatus Hydrogenedentota > Candidatus Hydrogenedentota bacterium. The sequence goes on along the minus strand of JAEUWI010000025.1, from coordinate 87,518 downwards.
GTCCTCCGACAGCGGTTCCAGGCGCGGCGGGGCTGAATCCGGTGGCCAGGTTCTTGCGGTGTCATCCCCCTCCTTTTCCTGCAAGTCGACCAGGTGCTGGCGCAGCATTTCGGGCTCTTCGAGCAATCGGGTCATGAAGGGCCCGTATTCTTTGGCGAGTTCGGGATCGCGGTGGATGAGGCTGCTCCAGTAGCGCATCCAGGGCGCGGCTTGCTCCACGTTGGCGAGGCTCAGGTTTCGCTGGTGCCATTTCCAGTATTCATTGGGCCGTTCCTGAAGCGCGTCATCCAGTGCGGCGGATTCGGTTTTGGATTCAAGTGCGTCGAGTTCGCGCCACCACGGGAAAATGGTCATGTGGGCATCGGGGAGGTGGGCGATGGCGTCGAGCGCGGTGAAGAGGGCGGCGCGCCACTCGGGCTGGCGTTCAAAGGCCTTGTAGGCGGCGTCCAGCGGCGCGGGGAGGGGGCGGACCTGCTTTGGATCCTTCAGGAAGCGCAGACCGATGTCCGGGTTCGCGCGGATGAAGCGGAGAGCGGCGGGGAGGCTGCGATCGGTTCGCGCCCGCTCCAGTTCCGTGCGCACCAGGGTTTCCACGGCGCTCCGCATCTCCGGGTTTTCGTACAGGGCCTTGTAGAAGGCGTCGAATCGGAGGGAGGCCGTGTCGTTGTCGGCCAGGGCCTCTTCAAAGTGGAGGGCCAGGCTCCGGAGGGCGGGCGCGGTGCTGGCCTGCCACCAGGCCGTTTCCGCTGCGCCCAGGGCCGGGCGCGCGGCCAATTGCTTCAAATAGCCTTCGTGGTGCTGGAGCAGCTCGGGACGGGTGGCCAGCAACCGGCTGAGGGATTCGGGAATGAGGTGTGAGACCGGCAGGGGGGGCGGCGGGCTGGTGGTGCCGTCGATGGCGGCGACAAGCAGGCAAATCGCCCACAGGCCGTTCATGCCAGGCCGAGCTCCGCCGCGAGGTCGAGGATGGTGAAGCGGTTGCGCAGGTAGCGCGCCCGCGCCACGCCGTTGTGATATTCCTCGGTGGAGACGGTTAAGGCTTCCGGGCTCACAGGTCCACCACAGGCGCGGATGCACTCAGTGACGATCGCGGCGGGTTGCAATTCGCGCCGGGCCTCTTCGCGCAGACGGGGGAGCATGGTCTTGAAGACTTCAATTTCGCGCAGGAAAGCTTCACGGTCGAGGCGCTTTTCCCGCCACTGGCCGAGGACTTCCTTGCCGACTTCTTTGCCCCAATCGGCAAAGATACTGGCTTCAATTTCATCCTCGCCGGGCTGCCGGGCAAAAAGGGATTCACCGTCGAGGTCGGCGGGATCGAGGGCGAGCACGTTTTCCCAGAGGCCGAGGGTGTGTATGGTGGCGACGCCCACCTGGGCGCCGTGGAGATCCTGGCCAGTGCCGTAGAGGGCGTGCTTCATGTCGAGGTAATGGGATATGAGGTGCTCGCCGCCGGAGGCCGGGGCGGAGGAGCCGGCGATGACCATGCCGAAGCCGCTTAGGAGCAGGGCCTCCAGAACAAGGCGGATGCCCTCCGGGTCGCCCTGACCGATGGCCTGGGCCTGCTGGAAGAGGCGCTCCTGGATGCCGTCGTTGAACTCGCGGGGGCGGTCGCAATAATAACCGCCGCGGAGCAGATGGGCCGCGCGCCAGTCGGCGGCGGAGGAGCACTTGGAGAGGAAGTCGGCGACACCCGCGGCGGCCATGCGTTGGGGGGCGGTGGCGACCACGGCGGGGTCGGCGAAAACGCCGAGGGCGGGCTTGCAGGGCAGGGTGCGCTTCAGGCCCTTTACCTTCAGGGCCACGATGGCGGAGGTGTAGCCGTTCATGGAGGCGGCGGTGGGGTAGAGAAGTACGGGCTTGCCCTGTTTGTTGGCGGCGTCCTTGGCGAGATCGCACAGGGTGCCCGCGCCGATGGCCACATAGAAGTCCGCGTGGCGTCCTTCCTCGGCCACGATATTGGCCTGCTCCTGGGTGGCCTCGAAAGGCTGCGCGCCGTAGGTTTTTTCGTCGAAGGCGATACCCGAATCGTGCAACGCTTCGTGGACACGGCCTTCGGCGGCTTCCTGGGTGTTTTCGTCGGACACGATGAGGGCGCGGCGACCGCAGCGGGTCTTGGCGAAGTCGGCCAGATCCCGCGCGGCGTTTTCGCCGATGGTGCAGCGTTCGATGGGGAGCTCGTGGCGTTCGCCGCAGGTGCAGTCGAAGGCGGTTCCGAGGCTGTGCCAGCCGAGTTGGGTCATGGGGAGGATTTCCGGGTTGAAGCTGGCAAGAGTATAGCAGAGCAAGGGAGGCAAAATCGGATAAGCGTGATCGGGCTTGGCAAATGGGATATGGCCCGGCCTCAGTCCAGCGGGGGCTGGCCGGCCATCTTTCTGAAGGTCTCGATTTTGCGCAGTTTACGCCAGAGGGTGTTCCGCCCGATGCCGAGAACGCGGGCGGCCCGGGCCTGATTGTTCTTACAGCGCCTTAACACGCCGAGGATGTACTCCGATTCGACGTCCTCCAGGCGGCGCAGGGGGCTTTCCGGAGCGGGGGCCGCACCCGACTCCGTCGAGCTGCCGCCCAGGGCGCGTTGCACCATGAGGCCCGCTTCGCCCGGCTGGAAAGGGAGGAATATGTACCCGTATACGCCCTTCTTCATGGCGTCCACCGCGCGTCCGACCTCGTCGGAGGTGCAGAGGACCAGAACCGTGGTTGCGTCTGAAACACGGTCTGCCGCCCTGTCCAAGTCGTCGGTAATGAGCAGGGGTGTACCCACATCACCTTCGAGGATCCTGTGCCCCTCCAATTCCAACATGGCCTTCAACGTGAGGCGATTGGCAGGGTCGTTTATGTGAAGTCCGATCAGTGCCATACATTGAGGCTACACGGAATCGTCGAAAAAGTCCAGTGCGTTATGCGTAGTCAGTTGATAGTCGATAGTCATTATCGGACGCGCCCTCGACTTTCGTCTCCGGTCCTGGGCCTTTCAAGAATGCCTTTCGGCCCTGAAGTGTGTTACCCTAGGGCGTTTTGGGCGAGATGGGTAAACGAGGCCAGTCAACGTAGTGAGTTCCGTAGTGCACCAGAAGGATGAATCACGCTGGACCGGTGTGCGTGAAATTACCGTCATGTCCGGCCCCATTGTCCTGGGGTCGCTCTCTTTCGCGGTGATGGAGTTTACGGACCGGGTCATGGTGAACATGCTCGGAACGGAAGAGTTGGCCGCGGTGGGGTCGGCGAGCATCTGGTCGTATACGGTGAGCACGCTCCTCCTGGGAATTGTGGGCTGTGTGGGTACCTTTGTGGCCCAGTGTATTGGTCGTGACGAGCCCCACCTTTGCGCGCGCTACGCCTGGCAGGGCCTGTATCTTTCCCTGATCGCGGGTCTGATATCCATCGTCTTTTATCCCCTGGCCCCCTACCTGTTCGGGCTCATGGGGCACGAGGCGGAGGTTACCCGGCTCGAACTGGAGTATTTCCAGCCGCGAATTTTCAGCTATCTGCCACTTGCCTTCGTCACGACGCTGGCGGTCTTCTTCCAAGCTTCCAACTATGCGGTGGTGCCGATGGTCATGGCGATCATTGGTACGGCGGTGAATGTTGTGCTCAACTACATGTTGATCTTTGGCAACTGGGGCGCGCCCGCCTTGGGTATCGCGGGTTCGGCATGGGCCACCAACGCCTCCATGTATCTCCAGTTCTTCCTGCTTTTTGCCGTGTTCCTGAGCGGACCTTTCCATCGCCAGTTCAACACGCGGGGCGAAATGGGCTTTGATCGGGCGAAGGCGGTGGAGTTGGTGCGGGTCGGCGGCCCCGCGGGCGGCATGATGTTTCTGGATGTGGCCAACTGGAGTATCTTCATCAGTTTTGTGGTGGGCCGGCTGGGCGCGGTGCCGCTGGCGGCGAACAATGTGGCCTTGAGCTTCATGCAGCTTTCTTTCATCCCGGCTTTTGCCCTGAATCAGGGGGTATCGGCCATTGTCGGGCAATATATCGGTCGCCAGGATTTTGAGCGCGCGAAAGCCCGCACGTACACGGCACTGCGGATGGGCATGTCCTACATGGTGGTGATGGGGGCCCTATTTGGTATTTTCGGGAGCGATTTGATCGCGCTGGTTTTCGATCCCGAAGAGGCACTGGTGCTGAGCCTGGGCCATCAGTTACTTATTGTGGCGGCCGTGTTTCAGATTTTCGACGCGATTGTGATTGTCATGAGCGGGGCGCTCCGGGGCGCGGGCGATACCCGCTGGATGCTGGTGGTGACCTTCCTGAGCGCCTATGTGGTGTTTATCCCCTGTGCGACGGTGCTGGCCTTCCGCTACAACGGCGGCGCGCTCGGGGCCTGGGTGGGGGCGGCGGTGTATATTTTTGTGCTGAGCTGCTTCATGTGGTGGCGTTTCCGGAGCGAGCGATGGCGGCACATCAACATCTTTTCCGAGAGCATCCCGGGGCCGGCCCACGCGCCCCAGCCCGCGCCCGAGAACTAATTGACTTGCATTTCGGGGATGTGCCATACTTCTCTCAATTTGGATGAGAAAAGAAGTGCCCTGCGAGCGAGGACGGGGTTGCAATCAACACCACCGGCTGGAAAATCCCCCCTTTCGGCCCTGCTTCGGGGAGCCTCCCCAAGTACCGCCTCGCGCCCCACGCGCCGCCTCTTTTTCTCTCCACCCAGAAGTTCTGACACAGCAGCGGACCGCCGGGGAACCGCGTCGCGGCATCAGAGCGATGCCTGCTGATCCTGCATTAAAACGAGCGAAAGGAATGTACTCATGGCTACAAAGATTGGTATCAACGGCTTCGGCCGCATCGGCCGCAACGTATTCAAGCTGTTGCTGGAAACGCCCGGCTTTGAAGTGGCGGGCATCAACGACCTGACCAACGCCAAGACCCTGGCCCACCTGCTGAAGTACGACAGCGTGCACGGTAACTTCAAGGGCACCGTCGAAGCCAAGGGTGATGCGATCGTCGTCAATGGCAAGGAAATCAAGATTACGGCCATCAAGAACCCCGCGGAAATTCCCTGGGGCGAGATGGGCGTTGACATCGTGCTTGAATCCACCGGTATCTTCCGCGCGAAGGCCCAGTGCGAGATGCACCTGCAGGCGGGCGCCAAGAAGGTGCTGCTGAGCGTGCCCCCGAAAGATGCCATCGATGCGGTTATCGTGATGGGCGTGAACGACGACACCCTGAAGGCGACTGACAAGATCGTCTCCAACGCGAGCTGCACCACCAACTGCCTGGCCCCCCTGGCGAAGGTGCTCCACGAGTCCTTCGGCATCAAGCGCGGTCTCATGACGACCTGCCACGCCTACACCAATGACCAGCCCGCCCAGGATCAGCCCCACGCCGACCTGCGCCGCGCCCGCGCCGCCGCCCAGAGCATCATCCCCACCAGCACCGGCGCCGCCAGTGCGGTCGGTGAAGTACTCCCCGCCCTGAAGGGCCTGCTGGACGGTATGGCCCTGCGCGTTCCCGTGATCGACGGTTCCGTGGTGGACCTGACCGCCGAGCTGTCGAAGGACGTGACGGCGGAAGAGATCAACGCCGCCGTGAAGGCCGCCGCGGAAGGCCCCCTGAAGGGCATTCTCCAGTACACGGAAGACGAGATCGTTTCCGTGGACGTGATCGGCAACCCGCACTCCAGCGTGTTCGACGCCCAGTGCACCTCCGTCATCGCGGGCAACCTGGTGAAGGTCATCTCCTGGTACGACAACGAAATGGGCTACTCCAACCGTTGCATCGACCTCTTCAAGAAGATGGCCGGTTGATCCCATGAACAAGCTCAGTATTGACGACCTTCAATTGAAGGACAAGACGGTGCTCATGCGGGTGGACTTCAACGTCCCCCAGAATGAGGACGGCACCGTGCGGGATGACACCCGCATTGTGGCCGCGCTCAAGAGCATCCAGTATGTCCGCGACCAGGGCGGGAAGCTCATTCTCATGTCCCACCTGGGTCGGCCGAAACCCGGCAAGGACAACAGCAAGCTGAAGATGGACCCCGTGGCGGATTGCCTTCGGGCGCTCGTCGGCGGCAACGTCACCAAGGTGGACGATATCGTCGGCCCCGAGGTGGAAGCGGCCGTGGCGAAGCTCGCGCCGGGCGACATCCTGTTGTTGGAAAATACCCGCTTCAATCCGGGTGAAGAGGCCAACGATCCGGCGCTGTCGGAGCAGTTGGCAAAGCTGGCGGATGTGTATATCAGCGACGCCTTCGGCACGGTTCACCGGGCCCACGCCTCTACCGAAGGCGTGACGAAGTTTATCGGCCAGAGCGCCGCGGGCTTCCTGGTGGCGAAGGAGATCGCCTACATCGGCGGTGTGCTGAGCAACCCGAAGCGTCCGCTGGTGGCCATTCTCGGCGGCGCGAAGGTGTCCGACAAGATCACGGTCATCGACAACCTGCTGAATCTGGTGGATACGCTGATCATCGGCGGCGGCATGGCCTACACCTTCATGAAGGCCCAGGGCTATGCGATTGGCAACTCGCTCCTTGATAAGGACGGTCTGGACACGGCGCTGAAGGTTATCGAAAAGGCGAAAGAGAAGGGCATCGAATTGCTGCTTCCGGTGGACAACATCGTAGCCGACGCCTTCTCGAACGACGCCAACACGAAAGTGGTTGGCCTGGGCGAGATCGAAGACGGTTGGGAAGGGCTGGATATCGGCCCGAAGACCCTGGAACTCTTCAGCGAAGCCATCAAGAAGGCGGCGACCGTGGTCTGGAACGGCCCGGTGGGCGTATTCGAGATGGAGAATTTTGCCAAGGGCACGCGCGGCATCGCCGACGTGCTTGCGGAGAACCCGTCCATCATCAGCATCATCGGCGGCGGCGACACCGCGGCGGCGGTGGTGCAGTTTGGACTGGCGGACAAGATGGCCCACGTTTCCACGGGCGGCGGTGCCTCCCTGGAGATGCTGGAAGGCAAGATCCTCCCGGGTGTTGCCGCGCTCAGCGACAAATAAGCTCGCGCCGGCGCCGTGCCGGTGTGAGAATGTGAAGGTGCCCCCGGCTCGGCTTGCCGAACTCACCGACGGCTGACTTGGCTGCGGGCGAATAACAGAAAAGGTGAAAAGAACATGTCCATTGCAAAAGAGAAGAAGCAGGAGTTGATCCAGAAGTTCGGCGGGGCCGAGACCAACACGGGCTCGACCGAAGTGCAGATTGCACTGCTGACGACCCGGATCAATCACCTGACGGAACACTTCAAGATCCACAAGAAAGACTTCGCCGGACAGCGCGGCCTGCTGCGCATGGTGGGCAAGCGCCGCAACTTGCTGGCCTACCTCCGGACGAACAACCTCGAAGGCTATCGCGCGCTCATCGCCGAGCTTGGCCTGCGTAAGTAAAATGCCCTTGGGGCGGCGGCAACGCCGCCCCAAGTTGTTTGGCGGTCCGGTCGGGGCCAGCAGCAGATGCTCCGGCGACCGCTCCGCGCCCCTCGTGCGCGTTGCACCGCAATCGGTGCATGGAAGAACGAACGAAGAGACAGAACAATCGAAAATACGGGCTGGGTCGTTGTGGGAGGCGATACTGTGTCCAAGGAGTCAACTACAATGTCACTAGTACGCCTTTCGGTACAGCTTGACGACGTCACGCTGGAATTCGAAACGGGCCGCATCGCCAAGCAGGCGCACGGTTCGATCATCTGCCGCAGTGGCGATACCATGGTGCTCAGCGCCGTGTGCGTCGCACCGGACACCAAACCGGGGCAGGATTTCTTCCCCATGACCGTGGACTATCGCGAGAAGTTTTATGCGGTGGGCCAGATTCCCGGAAACTTCTTCCGGCGCGAAGCGCGCCCCTCGGAGCGCGAGATTCTCATCTGCCGCATGACGGACCGCCCGCTGCGCCCCCTGTTCCCCAAGGCCTTCCTGAATGAACTTCAGGTCTGCCAGACGGTCATGTCGGCCGACAACGTCAACGATCCCGACGTGCTCAGCATCAACGCGGCCTCCGCGGCGCTGCACATCTCCAAGGTGCCCCTTGTCGAGCCCATCGGCGCCGTGCGCGTCGGCATGATCGACGGCCAGCTTGTCGTCAATCCCGGCATCGACGTGATGCCCCACAGCGAGATCGATATCGTCATTGCCGGCACCTATGACGCCATCACGATGGTGGAGGGCCACGCCCACGAAGTGCCCGAGTCCCTGATGCTCGACGCGCTGGAATTCGGCCACGCCCACATCCAGAAAATCATCACCTGCATCCACGAGCTCCGCGAGAAGGCGGGCGTCGAGAAGATGCCGGTTGCCGAAGTGAATCTGAACGACGAAGTCGTCGCCGAGATCGAGGCGTATGCCGGTCGCGTCCGCGAAGCCCAGGCCATCTCCGAGAAGGCCCTGCGCTACGGCACCATCGACGCGCTGAAAGATGAAGCGCTGGCGAAACTGGCCGAGAAATACGGCGAGGAACTCTACGCCGAGCGCGAAGGCGACGCGAAGGCCGCTTTCGAGAAGATGAAGAAGCGGGTCATGCGCCAGCAGGTTATCGAGACCCAGCGCCGCATGGACGGCCGCGCGCTGGACGAGATCCGGAATATCAGCATTGAGGTGGGCATCCTGCCCCGTGCCCACGGTTCCGCGCTCTTTACACGGGGCGAAACCCAGACGATTGTGACCGCAACCCTGGGCACCACGCGGGACGAGCAACGCTTCGACGAGCTCACGGGCGACGAGTTCCGTCGCTTCTTCCTGCACTACAACTTCCCCTCCTGGTCGGTGGGTGAAGTGCGCCGTATTTCGGGCCCCGGCCGCCGCGAAATCGGCCACGGCAAGCTGGCCGAGCGCGCCCTGATGAACATGGTGCCCTTTGTATCCGAAGATGCCCGCGCGGAAGACCCCAGTCTGAAGGACTTCCCCTACACCGTTCGCATCGTTTCCGAGGTGACCGAAAGCAACGGCTCCAGCTCCATGGCGTCGGTCTGCGGCGGCACGCTGGCGATGATGGACGCGGGCATCCCGATCAAGTCGCCGGTGGCCGGTATCGCCATGGGCATGATTAAAGAGGGTGACGACATCTGCATCCTCAGCGACATCCTGGGCGACGAGGACCATCTGGGCGATCTGGACTTCAAGGTGTGCGGTACCGAGAACGGTATCACGGCCTTCCAGATGGACACCAAGATCAAGGGCCTTTCCCGCGCGACCATGCAGAAGGCCCTGGAGCAGGCCAAAGCCGGCCGCCAGCATATTCTGGGCAAGATGAACGAGTGCATCTCCACGCCGCGGGCCGAGCTTTCGCCCTACGCGCCGCGCATCTACACGATCAAGATCGATGTGGACAAGATTCGCGACATCATCGGACCGGGAGGCAAAGTCATCCGCGAGATCCAGGCCACGACCGGCTCGGAAATCAGCGTGGAAGACGACGGCACGATCAACGTGGCGGCCGTGGACGCGGCGAGCGCGCAGGCGGCCATCGACCTCATCCGCGAGATTACGGCGGAAGTGGAAGTCGGCGCCATCTACCAGGGCACGATCACGCGCATCATGAACTTCGGCGCGTTCTGCACGGTGGTGGGCAATAAGGAAGGTCTCATCCACATTTCCGAACTGGCCCCCGGTCGGGTGGCGGAAGTGACCGACGTGGTCAACGTCGGCGACGAGATCGACATCAAGGTTATCGAGATCGACAAGATGGGCCGCGTGAACCTTTCCAAGGTTCAGGCCGACGTCGAGTTGGGCCGTGTGGACGCCAGCGAACTCGAGAAGAAGGAAGCGAGCCGTGACCGTGGCGATCGTGGCGATCGTGGTGGTGACCGCGGCGGGCGCGGCGGCGATCGCGGCGGACGTGGCGGCGGTGATCGCGGCGGACGCGGCGGTGGTGATCGCAATCGCGGCGGTGGCGGTGGTGGTGGCCGCAGCGGCGGCGGCGGCGGCCGCAGATAGGCACCTGTACCCCTATGATGGCGCTTCCGCGTGGAAGCGCCATCTTCATTTAACGCTTTGGCGTGGGCCGCGCCGGCCGCAGCGGCGCGGCCCGGACCTCCAGGCGGCCGGATTTACCAAAGGACAACAACTTTTGAGCGAGATTACCTATCCGCGCGATGCGGCGGAAATTACCACCCTGGCCAACGGCATGACCGTGTGCATGGAACGCCTCCCCTATCTCCACTCCGCAAGCGCGGGTATCTGGATCCGCACCGGATCGGCCAACGAGACGGCGGCGGAGAGCGGCATCGCCCACTTTCTTGAACATCTGTTTTTCAAGGGCACCAAGACACGCAACGTGCATGAGATCATGGAGGCGGTGGAGAGCCGGGGCGGGCAACTCAACGCTTTTACAGCGCGGGAGTACACCTGCCTCTACGTAAAGGTGCTCGACAAGTACACCGCCACCGGCATCGAGATCCTTGCCGATATCGTGAAGAACTCGCTCTTTGCCGATCTGGAGAAGGAGCGCAATGTCATCCTCGAAGAGATCGCCTCCGTCGAAGATACACCCGACGAATACGTGCACGATCTCATGACGGAGCACCACTGGCCGGATCACCCGCTGGGCCGCTCGATTTCCGGCACCGCGGAATCCGTTTCCGCGCTGGAGTACGACCACGTGGTGGACTTCTTCCAGCGCTGGTACCGCCCTGAAAACATGGTTTTCTCCATCGCGGGCAATATCGATACGCAGGCCGTGCTGGAGCAGGTGCGCCGCGAATTTGAGGGAATTTCCCGCGCCGCCGCCGAAGGGCCCGGCGAGGCGCCCCGTTTCAACGGCGGCATCGTTTCCGTTGAGCGCGACATCGCTCAATCCCACATAACACTCGCGTTTCCCGCGCCCTCGCTTTACGACGACAGGAAGTACGCCTTCGACATGACCAGCAACATCCTCGGCGGCGGATCCACATCGCGCCTCTTCGAGCGCATTCGCGAAGACGAAGGCCTGGCGTACAGCATTTACACCTTCGACTCTTTCTACATGCGTAGCGGCGCCATCGGCGTGTACGCCGCCGTCGCGCCACAGCAACTTGGCAAGACCCTCGACCTGACCTTTGAGGAACTCCGAAAGCTGCGCGACGGGGGCATCTCCGAGGAGGAGCTTGAAATGAACCGCGAGCAGATCAAAGGCGGCATGCTTATGGCCATGGAAAGCACCTTCACCCGCATGGCGCGCATGGCCAAATCCATCATGTACTACGGCAAGCTCATCCCCATGTCGGACATCGTCGAAAAGGTGGACGCGATCACGGCCGCCGATATTCAGTCGTGTGCGGTATCCATTTTCCAGCCGGACCAGTGCGCCCTGCTCGTGCTCGGGCCGAAGAGCGACACCATGCCCGATCGGATCGCGCTGTGAAGACGTTGGAAGTGCTGATAAGGCAGGAGCCGGGCTGCGAGGACCTGCCGCTGCCCGCCTATGAAACCGAACACGCGGCGGGCATGGATCTCCGCGCCGCGGTCGTTGAGCCCGTCACCCTCGCGCCGGGCCAGCGCGCCATGGTGCCCGCGGGTATACGGATCGCCCTGCCGCCCGGCACGGAGGCCCAGGTGCGCCCACGCAGCGGTCTGGCCATCAAGCACGGCATCAGCATGGTCAACAGCCCCGGTACAATCGACGCGGACTATCGCGGCGAAGTGAAGGTGTTGCTGATCAACCACGGCCAGGAATCATTCACGATCAACCGGGGCGACCGCATCGCCCAAATGGTGATCGCGCCGGTACTCCAGGCGCAGTGGACCGTAGTGGAGGATTTGGAAGCCACAGCGCGCGGCGAAGGCGGCTTCGGGCACACGGGGGTGTAGCGCATGGGACTGTCCAGAAAGGAGGATTTGAGTCCCGACGGCAGCCCTCGCAACTCAGGCACCATAAAACCAAGGGCGGTGCAACCCGAATAGGACTGTCCCACGCTTTAATCGCGCGGGACGGTCCCGAACGCCCGGACGGCGTTGGCGCATCTCGATTCCCTGGTCTCATGCTGGGTTACCGCGCGTTGCCTTCGTGCCCTTGCGTTCAGGACGGTCCCGTCTCCTGCCAGGGATTGATCAATTCGACTCCGCAGCCTTCGAAGTCGCGGGTGTTGCGCGTGGCGAGTTTGGCGTTGTGGGTTAGGGCGATGGCGGCGATCATGAGGTCCAGAGGACTGGTATTGAACCCTGCTTTCTCCCGTCTCGCCGCCAGCACGCCGAACTCGCGAGCGGAAGTGTTATCGAACGGTAGTATCGGGGTGGAAAACCCGAGCGAAACAAGCGTATCAAAACGAGTCCGCAATCCGTCTCGTCGCCTACCTGAAGGCAGTCGATTGATCCCCCGCTCGATTTCCGCGACAGAGATGGAACACACGGCCAACTCCGTGCGCTCCTGGATCGAAAACCACTGGTCAACCCGCGTGCTCCGTGGGACACGCATGAGCTCCGATACTACGTTGGTGTCCAGCAATATCAAGGGTCGAACTCGACAGGAGGGCGAATCGACTCGCGGCCGGAGAGGTCAAGTTGAGTGTCACCGAAGTCGCCAAACAGAATATCCGCCAAAACTAGGATATCTGCGCCGGTCCCAGTGTTGGCACCGGGCATTCTTGCGATTCCCTGACGGAGGTAAGCTTGCAACGTAAGACCATGCTCCGCAGCGTACGCTTCAAGGCTGTCCTTCAACTCGTCGGGCACGTCGTAAATAGTGATGGAAGCCATAATGAGTCCCTTTACTCGAAATTATATGTCATACACAATACTTTGACAAGCTATTCGAATTCGAATTCCCTAGTCGCACTACTGCTCTTCAATATGGCATCATGGCCCTCAGTTGACCTCGACAATCACCCACGGCGCGTCGCGCAGTATGCACCGCAGCAGAAAGCCCGTCCATGTCCCTGTTTCCCGCGACCATTGACACCGTCGAAATCCTGGAAGATTTGCTGAGTCGTCCCACGGCCGCGCTGGTGGCCATGATGGGCCGAGTGGACGGGGATACCCTCTTTCTCGGCGCGGGGGGCAAGATGGGGCCGACGATGGCGCGGATGGCGAAACGGGCGACGGAGGAGGCGGGCATGAAACGGCGTGTGATCGCGGCCTCGCGCTTCAGCGACGCGCGCGCGGAGGCGGAATTGCAGGCCCACGGTGTGGAGACGATCCGCTGCGATCTGCTGGACCCCGCGCAGGTGACCGCCTTACCGAAAGTGCCCAATGTGGTCTATATGACCGGCATGAAATTCGGCGCGAGCGGCCAGGCGCCCTTGACGTGGGCGATGAACACGTGGTTGCCGTCTCTGGTGTGCCAGCACTTTTCCGAAAGTCGCATCGCCGCGTTCTCGACGGGCAACGTCTATGGCCTCACGCCCCTGTCCCTCGGCGGCTCCGTGGAGACCGACGTACTCCATCCCGTGGGCGAATACGCCGTCACCGCCATGGGGCGGGAGCGCATCTTCGAGTATTTTTGCCAGACGCAGAACATTCCCACGAGCCTGCTGCGGCTGAACTATGCCACCGAGATGCGCTACGGCGTTCTGGTGGACGTGGCGCGCAAGGTCTTCGCGGGCGAGGTGGTGGATGTGTCCATGGGCAGCCTGAACGCCATCTGGCAGGGCGACGCAAATGCGATGTCGTTGCTGGCGCTGGAGCATGCGTCCACGCCCGCGTGGGTGGTCAATATCGCCGGACCGGAGCAGATCAGCGTGCGCCGCGCGGCGGAGACTTTCGGCATGCTGATGGGTAAGGAGGCGATCATCGAAGGCAACGAAGCGCCCGATGCCCTCCTCAGCAATGGGCAGAAAGGTCACGCGCTCTTCGGCTATCCGACCGTGCCCTTGCAGCGAATGTTGGAGTGGATCGCGGATTGGGTTGTGCGCGGAGGCGCAAGCCTGAATAAGCCCACGCACTTTGAAAACCGCAAGGGGGATTTCTGAGGATGGGCAGCCACGCCTTCCGCAGAATTCTTGATCAGGGCGTCGTCATTCCCGCACAGCCCCTGGCCCTAACGTCCGCGCGCAAGCTCGACGAACGTCGCCAGCGCGCGCTGAGTCGCTATTACATCGACGCGGGCGTCGGCGGCATCGCCGTGGGCGTGCACACGACCCAGTTTGCCATCCGTGATCCGAAAGTCGGCCTCTTCGAGCCCGTGTTGTTGCTCGCGGCGGAGGAGATGGCGCGTGCGGAAGCCCAAGGCAAGGGCCCCTTCGTCCGTATCGGCGGCATCTGTGGTCCCACGGCGCAGGCGGTGAAGGAAGCCGCGCTGCTGCGCGATCTGGAGTACGACGCGGGTCTCTTGAGTCTGGCCGCGCTGGCCAAGGCCGATGTGGATGCGCTGATTGAGCACTGTAAGGCCGTGGGAAAGGTCATGCCGCTCGTGGGCTTCTACCTCCAGCCCTCCGTGGGCGGGCGCGTGTTGCCTTATGAATTCTGGCGTCGCTTTGCCGAGATTCCCTCCGTGGTCGCGATCAAGATGGCCCCGTTCAACCGCTACCAAACGCTCGATGTGGTCCGCGCAATTGTCGAGGCGGGTCGCGACGATATCGCGCTATACACCGGCAACGACGACAACATCGTCGCCGATCTCACCACGCCCTTTCGCCTCAAGCGCGGCGACGAAATCGTGGAGCGCCGCATCGTCGGCGGACTGCTCGGCCATTGGTCCGTGTGGACGCGGCGCGCGGTGGAACTGCTGGCGCGCTGCCAGGAGGAATCAAAACGTGCCGAGGGCGTCTCCCATGATCTGCTGGCGCGTGCAATCGCGGTGACCGACAGCAACGCGGCCTTTTTTGATGCGGCCCATAGATTTGCCGGGTGCATTGCGGGGCTGCACGATGTATTGCGCCGACAGGGCCTTCTGGAGGGCCTGTGGTGTCTCGATCCCGAAGAAGGATTAAGCCCAGGGCAATTGGAAGAAATCGATCGCGTTTACCGAAATTACCCTGAACTAAACGATGATGAGTTTGTCGCCGCGCACCGCGACGCGTGGCTGAAGCCCTGAGGAGTTGAATTCATGATTCAAGAACAGCCTTGGTACAAACGCCTTGGTCCCGGACTCATCACCGCCGCGGTGGTGCTCGGCCCCGGTAGTATTGTTTCCGCCAGCACGGCGGGCGCTCGCAGCGGCTATGGTCTGATCTGGATGCTGGCGGTTTCGGCCATCGTCATGGCGACGTTCACCTCCATGGCCGCGCGGATCGGTTGCGCCCTGGACAAATCCTTCCTCAGTTTCCTCGCGGAACGATGGGGGCGCCCCATGGCCGCGATTACCGGCATCTCCGCCTTCGTCGTGGCGGCCGGCTTCCAGTTCGGCAACAACATCGGTGTGTCTGTGGCCATGCAGGGCGTGTTCCCGAGTGTGTACGGTTGGATCTGGCCCATCGTATTCACGGCGCTGTCGATTCTGTTCATGAGCATCGCCAAGGATGTCTACCATCTCCTGGAACTGGTGATGCGCTTTCTCGTGGCCGCCATGATGATCGCTTTCGTGGGCAACCTGTTCTTTACGGGAATCAATCCCGTTGAACTGGGCAAGGGCCTCATTCCGGGTTCGATTTCGAGCAGCGAATTTATCATCGCCACGAGCCTCCTGGGTACCACCTTCTCCGCCGTGGCCGCGTTTTATCAGGCCTATCTCGTCCAGGCGAAGGGATGGCAGCGGAGCAACGTGCGCTTCGCCATCCAAGACGCGTGGATCGGCATCGCGATCCTCGGCGGTATCAGCATGGTCATCATGATCGGTGCGGCCCAGTCGCTCCACGGAAAGGGCGGCGAGTTTAAGAACATCGGCGAGCTCGCGGCCCAGCTCCAGGGCGTGCTTGGGAACAAGGCCATCCTCGTGTTCAGCTTCGGACTGGGCGCGGCGGCATTCTCCTCGTTTATTACCAACGCCCTCATCGGCGGCGCGCTGCTCACCGACGGGTTTGGCTTGGACACTCATATGGAATCCCGCCCCACCCGCATCGCGGCCTGCGCCGGGCTCCTTATCGGCTGCATCGTAGCGGTGATCACCATGACGACCCAAGTCGGCGGTCCCCAGAGCGTGCTCATTGCCCAGACCTCCACGATCATCGCCTCACCGCTCTGCGCGCTGCTCATGTTCTACTTCGCGAACAACAAGGCGCTCATGGGCGATCTGCGCAATGGTATCGCGAGCAACGTCATCGGCGGCGCGGGGATTTTGATTTTGTTGTATCTGGCGTCGCAGACCTTCCTGAAAGTGACGGCGGCGGTGTTTGGGGGGTAGGGGAAGACTTTTTACCGCATCATCAAGTTGTCGCCCAGGATGACCGCCGCTTCCGCGGCCGCATTGACCGGTCCGCCGGTGCCCTGGCCCAGGGTGCAGCCGCCGACCTGGTTCCATGCGCCTGCTCCGGTCCACTCGATGGCGTGGGGCATCTTCTGTTCCTCGCGCGCGTCGAGGATGGTGCAGCCGTGGATGTTGACGAAGCTGCTGGAATCCACATGGATGCCCGCCACGCCGGGATCGAGGATCTGGCAGGCACTGACGGTGACGCGCTTTGAGCGGAGAACTTCCACGAGGCCCTTGCGCTCCAGCACGACCGGTGTGCTCACCGTGTGCTCGCCCGCGAAGGCGTCGTGGATGATGGAGCTGGAGAAGAGGCAATCCGTGCAGTTCTCAAAAGCGACGCCCGTCGCGAGCTCCTTCGGCAGGTAGTCGCCGTTGTGGTCGAAGGTGTTCCCGGTCACGTTGATGTTGCGGCAGTCCTTCGCGCGCAGGTTGCGCTGGTGGCCGCTGTAGATCACGTTGCCGGTGATGCTAATGCCCCGCGCGGCGACCAAATCGATGTTCGTCTCCTGACTGCCGATGAGGTTGCCGCTGATGGTGAAGAGCCCCGCCTGAAGGGGAGCGTCCGGGCGGCTGAGGAAGCGGATGTTCGCGCCGCCGGGGGACTGGCGCGCCTGGATGGTGTTGCTGCTGATCGTACCCTCGCGCACTGTGGCTTTCTCGCCGGTCGTCTCGATCCAGATCTCCGCGCTTGGCAGGGCTTCCGCACCGGCGTCGCGGTCATAGTTGTACTCGATGTCGTTGCCGGTGATCTGGATGTTGCGCACTTCGCCGTTCAGGATCTTGATGCCGGATTGTTTGTTGTAGCTGATGTGGCTCCCGGAGATGATGGCCTGGTGCAGGTTGCAATGATCGAAGAAGATCCCGATGCCCGAATTGTCGTATATGTGGCAATGGCTGACGAGGACGTTCCGGGCGCGTTCGGTGATGTGAATGCCGTGGCGCAGCTTCCGCAGCAGCACGCCCTCGAAAGTGCTCTGCATGGTCTGGAAGAGGCGGACGCCGTCGGCCTCCGGGTGGCGACCTTCAATCTCGATTGATTGAAAGAGCGGCATGCGCTCATGGGTCCACACGCCGGGGTCGAAACGACCGGGATCGGCGGAGCCCGTATGACTGCCGCGCACATCGAAGGCGGGACCCGCGCCTTCCATCAAGATCTTCACCGTGCCCGCAGCACCTGAGATGCTCGTGAAGCCGGTCTGCGCCAGATCGATCAGGATGGGCTTCGTGATGCGGTAAGTCCCCGGCTCGAAAATCACCTGGTTCATGTGCTGATCGACGGCATGTTGAATGGCGGCGGTGTCGTCGGCGACACCATCGCCCAACGCGCCAAAATCACGTACGGTTCGCATGGGGGCCTCCGTGGATCAAGTGGTGGTCGATGTTAAAGCGTGAAGGAGAGAGTATACCGCGTGCTGACGCCACATAGAAGCCCACACACACCCACTCATAAACCAGTGCCGCACAACACACCCTGCGGGTGCCACCCACACACGTAGGAGCTTGCGACGGAGTTTGCGCGTACGAAACAGCTATGGAATCAGGGCCAAATGGCCAGAGAAGTTTAGACTCTTCAGTGATGCTTAGGAATGCTCCGTATTGAAGACAATCGGATGAACAATCCGCCAATCGTGCCCGCTCGGGCAAGAGTTAACTTGATACCAGGATTCACCAAGGTCATCACTCGAGAATACTAATGCATCACCGTTGCCCTTTGCGGAATCTATGAAGCGAACTCCCCTCACCCTATTTCCTAAAATTTCAATACGCGTCTCAAATGCGCACATCAATCCAGTCCGTAGCAATCTTGAGATCTTATCCCTCCATCCCGACGCTAAAAAACGCCGTCCATTCCATCTCATATATTCGCCGGGCAGCGATAGATAGTAAGGATTGCCTTTCTCGTCCCTTCCAATCTTCATCACAAACCCGCCGGTTCTGAATATCTGGTAGCGACCCGACCGTACTTCGACAAACAACGAATCACAAGATTCCCAATAGTCGGACTCTCCTACAAAGATTTTTGGAAATCCGCTTACTTCAAGCGAAAATAATCCCTTTATTTCATACCAGTGACGATTGAGAAAATCCTGAAGTGGAGAAATCTCCAGAGTCAAAATCTCCCAGCTCGCTACACCAGCTTTCAAAATCCACGCAGTAGCCATTGCATTCCATTGATCGGCGCTGGCAGTAAGGTCCCGACCAACTGCAATCCAACATCCTGAATCCGTGGGTTGAGCAACTCGAAGTCCGAGCACTGGTAGATCGTGCACTTCCTCTTCACGATCCGTAATCACATGAAGCCTAGAGTCTTGAATAAAGGATACTTTCCCAATCGAGGGATGGAAGGAGAAAGCGAGTTGTGTCTTTTCCGGTGTGTCAATCTTGTACAGCAACTTCCACTCTCGGATATCCAAAGATGCGTAGATACCAGCATAGGATCCGGATGGCACGGTTAAAAAACAGGTCTTCCCCAACGTCACGGAGATTCGCTTGAGATCCTCTATTTTTATATCGGGTAAGCCCACAATTTCTACGATTTTTTCATTACTCCAAAAAGATAGTTTATTGTTATGCCAAATAATATACCCCTCGATCATGATTGGGTGCTCCCTGATGGCTCTAGTTCACTATGTTTTAGACGAGCTCACCTTCCAGCAACTCCGCCAACTCCTCCACCGTCGTTACGGGGGCCTGGCAGGTTTGGTTTCGGCAGACATAGGCAGCGGGCTGTCCGTCTTTCATGGTCTTGCCGGTGGTCATGGGGGAATTATCCAGGACGCTTGGGGACGTCGGATCGATCAACGCTACGACTTTGTTCGGCAGGTAGTGTCGTGCGGCGGCACCTTGCAGCGCCTCCACGCTCTCGCTGTCCTTCGCGCCCACAATCGTAATTTCCACCGGGGCGTTCAATAGAAAGTCCACGGCCCAGAGCATACGCAGGTAACCCTGAGGGCCTTTTTTGACCAGCGGCAGTGTGGACTCGATGACCTTGCGGCCCCAATGCAGGAAATCCTCGTTGCCCAGCAGATTGCCGAGGCGCAGCAGGGCCATCGCCGCCACGGAATTGCCCGAGGGCTCCGCACCGTCGTAGGTCGGGCGCGTGCGCACGATGAGGTTCTGGTGTGCGGCTTCGGTGAAGTAGAAGCCCGTGCCCGCTTCGTCACCGAAGCGCGCGATCATCTGGTCGGTGATTTCTCGCGCATGTTCGATCCACTTCACGTCGAAGGTGGCCTCGTAGAGATCCACAAAGGCGTACGCGGTGAAGGCATAGTCGTCCAGGTAACCCGGCAGGCGGCTCTCGCCGTGGCGGTGGGTGCGCAGCAGGCCGCCGTCCTTCCACATGTGCGTCATGATGAAGTCGCCCGCCTCCGCCGCCGCCTGGAAATAGCGAACCTCGCCAAAAGCCGCGCCCGCCTGGGCCAGCGGCGCGATCAGCAGCGCGTTCCATGAAGTGAGGACTTTGTCGTCGAGGCCCGGCCGTACGCGTAGATCGCGGATGGCCTTAAGCTTCGCCTTCATCGGCGCGATGCGCGCCTCCAAGGCCTCGGGGTCCATGCCCTGCTCCGCCGCGATGGTTGCCGGTGCGCGGGTGATGTGGGGGATGTTCAGTCCCGCGTGATAGTGCTCGTGGGAGGTGAAGTTGCCCCGCTCCTTGATCGCGTAGTACGCGCAGAAAAGGGGGCCATCCTCGTCGCCCAGCACGTCCATGATCTCGCGATGGGACCAGATATAGAAGCGCCCTTCCTGTCCTTCGCTGTCCGCATCTTCCGTGCTGTGGAAGCCGCCCAGAGTGTCGCGCATCTCGCGAAGTTCATAGTCCAGGATTTCGCGGACGACCTGCTCGTAGTACGGGTTGCCCGTGGCCTGCCAGGCTTCCAGGTAAACCTGGGCGAGCTGGCCGTTGTCGTAGAGCATCTTCTCAAAGTGGGGCACGAGCCATTCCGCGTCCACGGAGTAGCGGTGAAAGCCTCCCCCGAGCTGGTCGTACATCCCGCCGCGCGCCATCTTGTCCAGCGTCTCCGTCGCCATCGCGAGGAGCTCCGGATCGCCGCTGGACTTGTGTGCGCGGAGCAACAGGCCGATGCCGCCGCTGGAGGGAAACTTCGGCGCGCCGCCCCAGCCGCCGTGCTCGGCGTCGTAGTTGTTCTTCAATTGCGTGCATGCGCGCTCCAATAGCCACGACGCCACGATGGTTTCGTCGCTGATGGGCTTGCGCGATTGCTCGTTCAGGAAAGAGGTGATGTTCGCCGCGCCTTCCATGATCTGCTCGCGTTTATCCTGCCAGCGCTGGGCGATGCCCGCCAGGAGCGTGAGGAAGCCGATGCGGCCGTAGCGATCCTCGGGCGGGAAATAGGTGCCGCCGTAGAACGCATGGAGATCCGGCGTGAGGAAGACGGTCATGGGCCAGCCGCCCTGGCCCGTGAGGCCCACCACGGCGGTCATGTAAATGTCATCGATATCGGGCCGCTCTTCCCGGTCTACCTTGATGCTTACGAAGTATTCCGACAGGAACTGGGCGACGGCCTCGTTCTCGAAGGACTCGTGCTCCATCACGTGGCACCAGTGACACGCCGCATAGCCGATGGAAAGGAAGATGGGCTTGTCTTCATCTCTGGCTTTCCGGAAGGCTTCTTCGCCCCAGGGATACCACTCCACGGGGTTGTGGGCGTGCTGAAGAAGGTAAGGGCTCGTCTCGTGGATGAGGTGATTGATGTAGAGGGGCTTATCGGGCGTGTCGCTCATGGGGCGCTCCGGGGGGTGGTGGGGTGTGGGTTACTGATGGGAACACCATAGCATATTGGGGGCGGAAGGTGCTTTTTTGCAGGTGCGTATGGGTCGTATGGGTCGTATGGGTCGTATAGGGGCCATGCGACGTTTAGACGACATTCTCATAGGCCCCATAAGACCCATAAGACCCCATAGATCTGTATTTCGACCGCCCCGCCCTCTACAATACTCTCCACGTAGTCGGGATCACCCAAGACAAAACCCAAGGAAGTGACCATGGCCCGTTCAATGTTCTTCGCGCTGCTACTTGTCGCAACCACCCTGGCCCACGGCGTCCACGCCGAAGCCGTAAAAGCCTGGGAGGGCACCATCGAACTGGCGACCTATCCCTGGCTGGACGATCCAAATCCCGTCTTCGAGACCTACGAGGGCAGCATCTTCTATCCTTACACGCGGCAGGACTACCTCCTCAAGACAAAAGAGCCCCGCCAGTATCGCGCGATCTTTCTCGAAAATGAGTACTTGAAAGTTACCTGCCTCCCCGAACTCGGTGGACGCATCCACTCCGTATGGGACAAAACCACAAACCATGAAGTCTTTCACAATCCCGGGGTGATTAAGCCCGCGCTCATCGCCATGCGCGGCGCCTGGGTCGCAGGCGGCATCGAATGGAACGTGGGCCCCCAGGGCCATACCGTCATTGACGTGTCGCCGGTGGATGTTACCACCGTCGCAAACGACGACGGCTCCGCCACCCTGGTGGTTGGGAATACGGAGAAGATGTTCCGCACGCGCTGGACGGTTCGCCTTACGCTTCACCCCGGCAAGGCCTATCTCGACGAGTCGATTCGGATGTTCAATCCCACGGACGGCACCCACACCTACTACTTCTGGAACAACACGGCCTTCCCCAATCTCAAAGGCACGCGCTTCATTTTTCCCATGAGCCTCGGAAGTAACCACAACGGCGATGAGTTCTTCTCCTGGCCCGTGCATGAGGGCCGGGACATGACCTGGCTCAAGAATTATCCGACCATGAGCTCGGTCTTCGGCTATCAGTGCGATCAGGATTTCTTCGGGGCCTACGATGTGGATCTGGATCGAGGCATCGTGTCCCACGCGGATCACCATTCCGTGCAGGGCAAGAAGGCGTGGACCTGGGGCACGGACGACTTCGGGGTGATGAGTCAGATGGCCCTGAGCGACGGCGGGCCCGTGGACTCGCCCTACATCGAAGTGCAGTCTGGACCGCTGCTGACTCAGGCGGACTACGGTTTTCTCAAGCCCCTCCAGGAAGTGGCCTGGCGAGAATATTGGTATTCCGTGCACGGATTGGGCGACGGCTTCGAGTTCGCCAATCGCGATCTCGCGGTGAACGCGACACGAAAGAATGGCGCGCTGGAACTTCGCATGATGGCCACCGGCGCGTTTTCCGGTTCACGCTGTGTCTTGTCGCAAGGCGGGCGGGTGCTGCTGGAGGCTGGCCTCGATCTGTCACCCGCCAAGGCGGCGACTGTGACCCTGCCGCACGCTCCGGAAGACGCAGTTGAAGTGGCGATTTTCGACGCGCAGGGCAATGCGCTCCTCAAGTACGCCACCCCCCTCGCCATCAAGCCCGTGAGCCCGCCCGATCTCGCGGGTGAGGCGGCGTGGAAGAAGACCCTGCCCCTCCCGACGCAGGCCTTCATGGACGCGGAGCTGCTGAACCGCGAGAACCGGCCCGAGGCCGCGAAAGCGAAGTACGAAGAAGTAATCGCGGCTTCGCCGGGCCATGTGCCTGCATTGACGGCCCTGGCCACGCTGCTGCTGGAGCGCGGCGACTATGCGGGCGCCATGGCGCGCTGTAAAGCAGCCATCCGCGTCGAAGAAGAAAACTCCGACGCGTGGTATGTACTTGGTGCGGCGCAACTTGCTACGGGTGATTTTCAGGGTGCTATTGACTGCGGGCACGCCGTCGCGCGTGGTCTGGACAATCGCGCGGCGGGCTACAGCCTCGTGGGACGGGGTCACATGCGGCTTGGGCAGATCGACAAGGCCATAGAGTTTTTCGGGAAGGCCCTAGCCCTTGCGCCGGACAATGCCCAGATTCGCGATTGGCTGCTGGCGGCGCGCCTGAAGAACGGAGAGGACATCAGCGGAGAGGTGAAGGCGCTGATCGCATCGGAGGACCCTACCGATCTCGTGCTGTATGCGCTGCTGGCGCTCGCGGGGAGGTCGGCGGAGGATTCCATCTTTGAATACCTCCGTGACAGCGTTGGCGAGAAAGAGTTTACCATCATCGAATGCGCCACCTTCTTCATAAACCTTGGTATGTATGCGGAGGCCGGCGCGGTGCTTGATTCCGCGCGGAACGATGCGCGGTACGACGGCTATGGCCCCCTGCCGCGCTACTATCTTGCCTGGTGTGTCGCCCAGACCGGCAATGTCGATGCGGCGAAAGCGACGGTAGAAGAAGCCATCGCCATGCCTCACACCTTCGCCTTTCCTTCGCGCCCCGAGACCCGGGCTATCCTCGACTACGCGGTCGACATCGCGCCAAACGATCCCAACGTACTGACGCTCCTGGGTAATTTGGAAGCCAGTCTCTACAATCCCGCGAAGGCTGTGGAATATTGGGAAAGGGCGGCGGCGCAACCGGGCGTGAGCAGCGTGCCGTTGCGTCTCCTCGCGCTGGATGCGTGGAAGGTAAAGAAAGACCTGGGCCGCGCGGAAAGTCACTTCCGCAAGGCCATCGCAGTGAACTCCGATGACCAGTTGAATTACCGCGACCTCGCGCTGATTCTCGCCGAGCTAAAGCGGACGGAGGAGGCCATCGCCCTGCTGGAGGGCATGCCCGAGGCGCTTCCCGCGCGCTTCGACATCGTCCTCTGGCTCGCGGAGGCCTATGTGGGCG
This sequence comes from Candidatus Hydrogenedentota bacterium, assembly GCA_016791475.1. Taxonomy (NCBI): domain Bacteria; kingdom Pseudomonadati; phylum Candidatus Hydrogenedentota; species Candidatus Hydrogenedentota bacterium. Next base: position 63,699 of record JAEUWI010000025.1, on the reverse strand, counting down.
AAAAGCGCTACGACGATTGCCTCGCCCTGCTGAAGGGCGCCAAGTTCACCAACTTCGAAGGCTCCACGCGGCCCCACGACGTTTTCGAAGCGGCGCTGAAGGGCCGGGGCAAGGGTTACTTCGCGGCGGGCGACTATGAGAAAGCCCTGGCGGATTTTTCGGAGGCCTTGACCTATCCCGAATTTCTGGAGGTCGGCGCGCGCTATGTACTGACCGACGCCGAGCTGCGCTACTGGCAGGGACAGAGCTATGCGAAGCTGGGCCGGCTGGACGAAGCGAAGGAAGCCTGGAAAGTTGGCGCGGCGCAGTTGTCGAAAGATATGCCGCCGATGACGTACATCAATGTGGATGACGTGCAGGATCTGCATGTGAAGAAGTGCGCTACGGCGCTGGAGGTGATGGGGGGCGCGTAGGGACGTACCGTACCGCCGCAGGTACATTGTCGGAAGCGGAGGGGCACTGCGCTGGCCTATGTGTCGGCAATCGTGCTACACGAGCCAAAGGGCGGCGGCCCACCACGGCGCATCTCCGACATGTCCCTGGGGATGTAGCGGTGCGACGTTGAGCGTTCGGGTGAGTTCCGTTGCTCCACTGGGACAGGCCCGCGCACCTGGCGCGTTGTGTTCCGACGTGGATAGTGCGCAGGCGCAGGGTTTCTTCGGCTCATCGGAAATGTTGTGCGCGGGTCCGTCCCCCGGTTCCGACCTTCCATGTTAGACTCTCGAAAAACAGAAGTGGAATTTTTTATGAAAGGATACGTTTCGAAATGTTTGCCCGACTGGTTCTGCCCGCCCTTATACTTTCCGCTTCGGCATCCTTCGCCGAACCCATCGATCTTTTCGCTCCGGGCGATCTCTCTCAATGTCGTGCGCCGCTGGGGGATTGGACGATGGCGGGCGAGGTTTCGGTGGATCCGGCCGACGAGAAGCGTCTGGTGTGGAGCTCGGGTAATACCGTGACGGTGAATGGTGTCAAGGGCAAGACGGAGGATCTCCACACGGCGGCGGAGTTTGGCGATGTGGAGGTTCATGTGGAGTTCATGGTCCCGAAGGGGTCGAACTCCGGGGTGTATCTGATGGGGCGCTACGAGATTCAGGTGATGGACAGTTGGGGTGAGGAGCACTTGAAGTACAGCGACTGTGGCGGGATTTATCAGCGCCATGATGAGGTGAACGACAAGGGCTTCGAGGGACACGCACCGAAGGTCAATGCGTCGAAGAAGCCGGGAGAGTGGCAGAGCTTCGACATCACCTTTCGCGCGCCACGCTTCGATGCGGACGGCAAGAAGACCTCCGATGCCGTCTTCGAGAAGGTGCTGCTCAATGGCGTGCAAATTCACGAGAACGTGTCGGTGAGCGGTCCCACGCGCTCGGGGACCTACAAGGATGAGAAGCCGCTCGGGCCCCTGATGTTCCAGGGGGATCATGGGCCGGTGGCGTATCGGAATGTGACCATAGTCACACACCAAGCCGACAAGCAATAAAGGCGGCGGTACACGTTAGAGTTGCAGTGTCGGAGAAAGGGTATTCGAACGTGCCACGCGATCCGGCAACGCCGGTTCGTGTGCCTGTTGTGAGATTGCTTTGAGTCAAGAAATGCACTTGTACGAGCGAAGTGGGGAGGAACAGGGACAAATCGCTCGGGCAAGAGAGTAAAACGCCACAAGATGCCTCCCGTTTAGCGCACACGAACCGGCGTCGCCGGATCGCGTGGCACGACTGGTAAACACATCTCGGTCGAAGCGAGCCGGTGAGCGCCTGATCTCAGTGGGCATCCCCGCCGCTGAGCTTCTGCTCAAGCCAGTCGCCGTAGTAGGCCATCTCTTTCACGGCATCGCGCACCATGCCGGGCGTAACGTGCTTCGGGTCGAAGTGGGCCACGATGGTGAGGTGATCGACGCCGTCGCGATCTTCCACATTGAAGGCGCAATAGATGCACTGGTTGTTGTTGCGCACGGCCCACGCGATACTTTCGGGGTCGGCGGGTCCGCATTCGGTGTAGACCCGGATGAGCTCCCGACCGTCCGCCCGTGTGATTCGCGAAATGGTTACATCCTGGGTCCGGCCCTCTTTCATGGCGGAGCGCACCACAAAACCCGTGCCCTCCCGGCGCACAGCGCGCTTGGGTTTCTTAACGCAGGCGAGGGCCAGCGCCTTCATCGTTGGGGGCGTGGCGGGCGCGGTGTCGGCAGCGGACTCTGTGGGTTCTGGCGATTCGCCCACGCTCGCGAGGGCTTTTTCGACAGCGCTGCGGACATCGGTATCGCGCTCGTTGAGGTTGGCCTTCAGGGCGGCCAGGGAGCGTTTGGCCAGTTCGCCCAGAAGCTCGGCGGCGTCGCGCCGGATGACCCAACCCGCACGGGTATCCGCCAGGGCTGCGATGTTCTTGTTGAGATCTTCAATCATGGGGTGGTCCTTGGTTGAGGGCCATTCTACCAAGGAGGACCCTTGCGGGCAAGGGGAATGGTGAGTGGTGAATTGAGAAAGGCGAGCGAATCGGGCTTGCGAGGAAGGGGCGATTCATTGGACGGATCGGACCGATCCGACTGATCAGATCGGTCCGATCGGTCTGATTCCGCCTTCAACGGGCGGGCTACACCTGCTCCTGCTTTTCCTCCGGGGCCGGGTCGCCGGGGAAGCGGCCCTCGTCCAGTGCGGCGATCAGGGTGGCTTCCTGACGTTCGAAGGGGGACTGGACGGCGTTGTAGACCTGGCGGGTGTGGCGGAAGGCATAGGAAACCCCTGCGAGGATCGCGAGGAGGACCATGGCCGTGGCGAAGCGGGGCACCGCACCGGGAATCTGGAGTTTTGGCAATTGATAGCGAAGCACCTCCTCCAGGGGTTCGATGGCGGCCATGCGGGCGCGCAGGGCATCGAAGTACAGGGGGGCGCCCTTGTAGGCCAGGGCCTCGCCGCCCAGCGCCAGGAACTCCCGGGTCGATTCCCATTCGGCCGCGCACTCGGGGCAGCACGCCAGATGGCCGCGCACTTCGCTCTCGACAGCGGAGCGCAGATCGCCATCGGCGAGTCCGGGCAATGCGCGGCGTATATTTCGGCAATCCATGAGCGTACGCTCCTCTTCTGGCGAAATCTTCCGGTGTCAGGGTCCTGACCACGTGTGACCAACGGCGACACCGGGCAATTTCGCGTAACTTTGAACTCGGTATGTAAGCTATAAAATCCGGGCGTGCCGGGGTTCCATGATCGTTTCCAGGAGGTGCCGCAATTTTCTTACGGCCAGTATCTTGCGCGAGCGTACGGTATTGACGGGGCAATCCAGTACGGCGGCGATGTCTTCCAGCGAGAGTCCGTCGATCGAGCGCAGCACGAAGACCATGCGCTGCTCTTCGGGCAATTCATCCAGCGCGGCGTAGAGGTGGCCGTGCAGTTCCGAGCGGGCGGCCTGGCGCGCCGGGCCTGCGGAATCGTCCATCGGGAGGTCCAGCAACCGTTCCTCGTCCTGTCGCACGCCGAGGCGCCATGTCTTCTGTTCTCGGCGGCACGATTCCAGCCATATCATGCGGGCAATGCCAAAGAGATAGGCCGGGAACGAGCCCGAGGCGCGGTAGCGCTTGCGAATCTTCCAGACCCGCAGGAAAGTCTCCTGGGCGAGATCCCGCGCGGTGCAGGGGTTGCGCGAAAGGCCGTGGAAGAAATTCAGCAGCGGACGTTGATAGCGGTTGAACAGGGTCTCAAAGGCGCACTCGTCCCCGCCTCGCACCCGCATCATGAGTGCGATCTCGTCGTTTTGCGCTGGAACGTCCATAGTCTCGGCACCTTCTACAGATACTATGGCGCGGATCGGGGAAAATGATCAATGGAAATTTCTTGGGGAGCGACGTGAGCGGTGCAATGACGAGCGGGCCCTGTAGTATTGGGGGAGGAACTTCGCCCGCTCTCCCTATTCCGCAGTCCAGAATCGCGATTTTGAGCCGCCGGGGCCGACTTTGATGGTGATGGAGCGGGTGCAGCGGGGACAGTGGCCGAAGTAGGCGGTGCCGAGCCGGTTCAGGTAGATGCGCAGGTAGACGTTGCAGCACTTGAAGTGCACGGCAATCGAGGGCCTGGGGCCTGGCTCGGGGGGGACGGGCATTATAAGGTTTCCGGCCTATTCCTTGGCATTGGCGGCTTCTTCCGCCTTCTTCAGGGCTTTCGCCTCGGCTTCGAGGCGTTTCTTTTCCCGGCGCGCGGCGAGGCGCCCCCCCAGCAGGGTTAACACGTCGATGCCCACCCAGGTGCTGCCCGCCGCGAAGGCGCCCGCACACAGGGAAATCAACAGGATCATCATCGTCTGGCTGGTCATGGCGCGCCATACTCCTGGGACTCGCTGAGCGGAATCAGCGGCGGGACACGGGGTTTGTCGCCCCGCAGGGCGGGGGCGGCCGCGCCATTCTTGCCCGCCTTCATCTCCTGCAATTCCTCCTGCACCGCCATCATCTCCTTGAGCAGCTCCTGGTTGACGCTCTGGATTTCCTGAAGCGTGTCGGTGAGCACCTCATTGGCGCTGCGCAGCCGCCGCACTTCGGCTTCCAGTTCATTCACAAGGGGCAGCACGGTTTCCTGGGGCAGGGCCGGCTGCTCGAAGGTCCCGTCGGGTTCGGCGAGCTCCCCATCCTCCCCGGCCATGAGTTCTTCGTCGTCGGCCGATTCCAAATCGTCTGTGGCGCTTTCCGCCGCGGCCTCACCATTCGGGTCCGTCGCAACCTGGAGTGGCTCGGCGGACTTCGCCGGTGTCTCGGCCTTTTCTTGGGGTTTTGCGTCCTCCCCCAACACGACGGAGAGATCGTCGAACCAGGCGGTTCCGGAGCCCTTGAGCACGCAGCGCAGCGTGACGAAATCCACGCCCTCCGGCACGGCAACGTCCATGGAGACTTCCTGCCAGTCCTGGGTGCCATAGACCGGCATGTCGGTGCTCGTGGTGGCCGCGCCGATGACGCCCCAGGGCCTCTTGCGCCAGAGTTGCACCAGAATTGCGGCTTCCGTGGCCTCCTCCACGCGGATGAAGCCGGAGACCCGAAGTGTTTTGTCGCCAAACTCACCGAAGAGGTTCTGGCTCCAGTTGTTCAGCGGGTCCTTGTCGTAGGGCGCGGGAATATGGAGTTGCACGGCGTAGGCGCCGCCATGGGCCGTGTCCGAGAGTGCCGCCGTCGCGCCCGGCATGGGCTGGACAAATTGGTCCCAGCTTGAGGGTTTGTCCCCCGCGAGATCCTCGAAGCCGGGATTGGCCAGAAGATTTTCGGCGGGCGCGTTCGCGGAAAAGAGGAGGCAAAGACCGAGTACGGAGCGCCACGGTTGCAGGGACGGCAGGCTGCTTCTTTCCTGAAGCCTCTGGTTTGAGGCCATGCCGGCTCTTTCGAGAAGGCAGGCCATCCATTTCACCGACACCATAGCGATTCCTCGCATGCTTACTTCACCGACATGCCCTGCATACGCAGTTTGAGGTCCTTCTGGCTGGTGGCATTGAGCAGGGCGACTTCCGCGGTAATCTTCTGTTCCTTCCACAGGTCGTATAGCGCCTGGTCGAAGGTCTGCATGCCGTACTGGTCGTTGCCTTCTTCGATCAACTGTACGATATCCTTGAAGGATTTGCCCTTTTCGATGAAGTCACGCACCGTGCGCGTGCCCAGGAGCACTTCGGCGGCCACGCAGCGTCCGTGGCCCGTGGCCAGGGGGAGAATGCGCTGGGAAACCACGCCGCGCAGCACGGAGGCGAGCTGCTTCCGGATCTGCAACTGTTGGTGGGGCTCGAAAAAGTCAATGACGCGGTTCAGCGTTTCCACGGCGTCCACGGTGTGGAGGGTGGAGAACACCAGGTGGCCCGTTTCGGCGGAGGCGAGTGCGGTGCGCACCGTTTCCGCATCGCGCATTTCGCCGATGAGAATCACGTCGGGATCCTGGCGCAGCGCGCCGCGCAGCGCGTTGGCGAAAGAGAGAGTGTCGTGTCCGATTTCGCGCTGGGTGACGATGGCGCGCTTGTCCTTGTGGAGGAATTCCACCGGGTCTTCCACGGTGATGATGTGGTCGGGCCGTTCGGTGTTGATGTCGTTAATGAGGGCCGCGAGCGTGGTGGATTTGCCGCTACCGGTCGGGCCGGTGACGAGTACAAGGCCATTCTTCAGCACGCAGAGCTTTTTCAGCACGGTCGGGAGTTTCAACTCTTCCATGGTCTTGATGATGAGGGGGATCAGTCGCATGACGATGCGCGTGTCGCCGTCGTCCTTGCAGACGTTGATGCGGAATCGGGCTTTTCCTTCATAGAAATAGGAATTGTCCAGTTCCATGACCTTCTGGAACTTCACGATGTCGGCGGGCGACGCAATTTGCGTCAGCATCTCCTGGAGGTCCTCTTCGGTGAGCACGGGCTGGTCCTCCAGGCGCACCAGTTCGCCGTCGATGCGCAGGATGGGCGGATTTCCCTCTTTCAAGTGGATATCCGACGCATTCTTATCCAGGGCGTCCTGCATCAACTGTTCCACTGTCATGGCCATAGCTATGCTCCTCCTCGCTTCCGCGAACGCATGATTCCGCAATCTCTCGCCGCCCGAACGAAGCCGGTGCCGCACCACAAATACTATCATACCCGATAACTTGCGGGGACTGCATTCGCGGACGGCTTTCGTGCTACATCGCCCCGAGATCCATGACCTTCAAGAGACCGGTCCGGCCAAAGAGTACGTCGCCCTGGAAGAGTCCGAATTTGAATTGCCATTGGAGGGGCTCGGCCACGATCTGGTTTGTCAGAATGACAAAGTCGCCCGGCACCCATTCGGTCGCGGGTGGCTGGGGATCGAAGTTCCAGTCCATATAGCCCTGGGCCTGTTTGTCGGCGGGCAGTTTCGAAAGGTTTTCCGGTGACACAAAACCGTGGAAAAGCATGCGCCAGTTTCGATCCAGGGCCTTGTCCACCTGGAACACCATGCGGACGCGATAGGTTGTCGTATCGACGCGGGTCGTATCGGCCGCCATGAAGGTCACGGCTTCATTCAACTGGAATGGAGTCGCCACCGCCTGCAGCTTGTTCGTGAAGGTGCGCTGCGCCAGGTCCCGGAGTTCCGGTGAAAGGCGTTGAAAGTCCGCGGAGTATTTCAGCGCGTGAATATCGTAGAGATCCATGGCGGCGATGGATTCCGCCGTGACGGGCACCAGATCGCCTTGAAGCTTGCGCGCGAGCACGCCATAGCGCGCGGCGGGTACCCAGCCAAATTCGGGCACGTCAAAACTTTCTATCAAGGAATAGCCCCGCGACTCGAAGAAGGCCTGATAACCCGTCGCAATTTCCTGCTTTGCCGCGGGGGCCTCAAAGATGATGTAGTCCGTTTCGCCAAGCCGCGGCAGGAGCTGTTCCGGCTCCGTGCCCATGTGGATCATGGTCAGGCGCCGCTCGGGGACATCCGCCGGGGCGAGGGAAGGCAGGCGATAGGGGTTGTCCCCCGGCCAGTAGTGGCGCTCGTAAAACTCCAGGCCGCGCGCGTTCAGTTTTTGATAGTTGGCGAACTGCCCCGTACGCACGGGGAGTTCCTTCTCGTGCTTCAGCATGGCCAGGATCAGGCGCTCCTGATAGTTTTCCTTCTCCGGCGCGCCCAGGCGCGCGTAGGAAAAGCCCAGGGCGAGGTTGTCTTTGAATACGACCAGGCCTGGATCGGCGAAGTAGTGGGCCTTGTCCTGGGGAAAGGTAACGGGGATGTCCAGGCGCGCTTTGGGCCCCATGGGTTGGATGGTAAGCAGGGCATATTGAAACAGCAGCACGACACTCAGGAGCGCCGCGGCCGTCATGCGTATCCAGCGTCCGGGCAGGGCCAGAATGGCGAGGGCGGCGAAGAGGGCGAGGGCCGGGGCCACCGGCAGGCCATAGCGCGGGGTGGCGGAACGAATAATGACGGAGAAGAAGCCCCAACTGCCCAGAATCCAGAAATAGAAGCACGCCAGCGGAAAGGCGCGAAACTGCGCCCGGAGCGGCGCGATGAGCATCCCAAGCAGCGCCAGTCCCGCGAGTACGGCGAAGAGCCCGTCGTTGACCAGGTAGACGGGATAGCGGATCCAGGCCACCGGCGGGTTTGCGGCCTTTTCAGATACGGTCCGGACGATACGGGCATAGGTGCTTTGATCGGCCATCAGCGTGGGGGGCGCATCCGGCGCCGCATTCGCGGCGTTGACCGGGGGGGGCGGTGCGAAGTTGGTCAGGGGGCCGCGCGTGCCCGAGATTTCCTTGTTGGACCAATAGTCGTAGAAGGGTTCGAGATTGGCGCAGTACCATGGGGCGAAAATGCCCACGGTCACCACGAGGGCCATGGCGACATTCACGGCGAGGGTTCCCCATCCGGGCTCCCAGGGCTCGCGGCGGAGCGTGGCCGCGATGCCTGCCAGGCCGGTCAGGATAGCGGGGACGAGGAAATACGCAAAGGTCACGGTGCGCGTGAGGATCCCAAGCCCGCTGAGCACGGCGAAAAGCAGCACCCAGCCCGGGTGCCGGAGACCCTGGCTCTTCACCAGCGCGAAGATCGACCAGACCGCGATGACGGCGGAGCCGAAGTCCGTCATGAAAAAGCGGGACGAGGCGAATACAATGGGTGTCATGCTCACGACAAAGACCGCGAAGAGGCTCTGCCACGGAAGGAGAAACGTTCGCGCGAGGGCATAGCAGCCGAACAGGAGCAGCACGAACATGACGGTGCTCGTGGCGGCGATGGTATCCGGGCTGTAGCCAAAGATTTCGATCATCAGCGCGCCCAGCAATTGGAAAAGGGGCGGGTGCGCGGGGATTCCGGGGCGTATCTGGGATACGGCGATGAGACGGCGGACGGGATCGGGATAGTCCCGCACGAAGAGCACCTCGTGGTATTGCCGTGCGAAGAGCATGTGCCCTTCTTCATCGGTGCGGATGGGGTGGTTGTCCTGGTGGAGCCACCAGAGATTCGCTATTACGTGGAAGGCGGCCAGGCAGAGCATGAGCAGGAAGGGCGCCAGCCAGCTCGTGCCTTCGTCGCCATGGTGCCGCTCCTCATCGCTTTCCGCGTTCAGCGCCTCCAGCGAAGTCTCCCGGGAACGGTGCGGGAGCACCAGGGGCTCCAGTTCAATCGGGGGGGCCACTTGTGGTCGTACCGCGGGCCGCTCGGGGGATTCCACGGGGGGGCGCGGTGGCAGCATTGGCTCCAGTCCGATGTCCACCGTTCTAGGGGATTCGGCCTCCTTCTCCTCCGCCGTATCGTGGAGAATGCGGGTTTCGGCCAGGGATTCCAATGTAGTTTCTCCCCCGTGGAGCCGCGCCGCCTCCGGCTCGTCGGAGGATTCTCCGATAGGGCGGGGCGGTAGCATCGGGTCAAGCGAGGGATCGGTCACGGGATGAGTCTCCAGAGTCAGAGGTGAGAATTGCGAACAAGGGCACCTTTGTCATAGCGGGGCGGCAACGCGTTCACCCTGGACGTCGCTCAGCCACCCACGGTCGACGACATGGGCGCCAGGTGGAACTGCCAGGGCTGAATACCCATATTCTGAAGCGTCACACACAAGCCCTGGACGAGGCCGGCCACCAGCAGACCACTCAGGAACAGGAGGTAGGCCCAGCGCAGGTAGCGGTACTTCCGATAGGCCAGGAAGCACCCCAGCGTGTAGATTTCCCGCACCATCAGCTCCACGGCCTCCGAAGGGTCGTTCACCGCCTGTTCCATCACATCGTTGTATTCGTCCAGCGTCATGTGGATGAACGTACCAAAAAAGAGGGGGTTGTAATTGGGGTCCTTCGTATCCGGGCGGGGGCGGTTTTTCGCCGGCAGTTGCACCCGGGGCATGGCGGAGTAGATCGCCGCGACAATGGAGGCAAAGCAAAACACAATCAAGGTCAGCGCGGCCCACTGAAACGCCGGATCGGCGAGATAACCCACGGTGAAAGTCAACACCACCGACGCCACGGTTAACATCATGTTCGCTTTTACATCCGCCATGCCGCTCAACTGGACGTGATGAATGCGGGTCTGGCGTAGAAAGTGATCCAGAAAGGAACCGGGATTTTCGACTTTCATTCGGAAGTATACTCCACTGACTGTTAGGAAAAGGTTAGCGCATAGTATAGGCCCCGGCGGAGGGCGCCGGCAAAAAAGCCCGGTTCCGGGGCCGCTACTTGATTCCCGGGCTGCCGGGGCCTCACTTGCACCGGGGCGTCCCGCGGGGCATACTGTGGGACAGGGAGCGAAGCAGCGAGGCTTTTGGAACCCGTGGAGAGCGATCTTGTCATGATTTCATACCTGAACAACTTCAGTCGCGGTGTTCGTCCGGCGGCGGTGCTGGCCTTCTCGGTGCTGGTGCTGGTTGGCTGCAAGACCACGGGACCTCGCGCGGCGCTCGAAGAGCCGGTAGAGACGCTGGACATTATCCCGAACGTCCCGGTCCAGCCCATCATGGCCGCGAGTCTGCGCCTGGACGAAGCCCTGCGTTACCTCGGCAGCGGACTGAGTGAGGCCGATTCCGCTCGTCTCAAGGCGCTGTCGGAGAAAGAGCACACACCCGCCGTGGCCGAAGAGATTCAGTCGATACTTGATCCCTACTGCCTCGCCGCGGTCAATATCAATCCCGAAGCGCGGGTGAAAGTCATGCGGGGTCCGGCGGATGCCGACCTGCAACAGGGCGGCTGGAAGAGCTTCCTGATCAAAGTGCACAACGAGTCCGGCACCCGCGCGCCCATCGAATGGGAGTCTCCGAACGCCGAGCCGAGGCTCCATGTTTCCACGGGAAGACCGGAGCCGAAGCCGGAGAATCTTCTTTCGCCCGGAGAGGCGGCGAACCGCTATCTGGAGCTGAGTTTTTATGAGAGCCGCCCCTTGACGACCGCGCTTTCGGGGATTCCTGTGGAGTACAAGGTGCTCCAGGTGTACACCGATGAGGTGGGTCCCCGGGAGGCCAAGCTGGGCTTCCATGTGGGCCAGGGCTCGCAGGATGTGGGCTACCGCAATGCCGTGACGGTGTTTTTTGACTGCAAGCCTTCGGTCAAGGTCCAGCTTCAAGTAAAGGATCACGATGGCGGCCCGGCCATGGCGTCCTTCATCATCCGGGACAACGTCCAGCGGCTGGTGGATGCTTCGGAGAAGCCGGCCCTGCCCAATGACTATCGCCAGAGCAAGGCGCTTAATGAACCGTGGGCCCGCCCGGGCCTTTCGGCCCAGCCTCTGGTCGGTGTTTATCCTCTGCCGTCCCGTCGGGTAACAACGGAGAGCGACTATCCGGACTTCTTTTTCCATCCCCAGGTGTATCGCGCGGACGGAGAGCACGTGTATCTTCCGCCGGGGACCTACGACGTCACTTGGACGCGCGGTCCAGAGTACCTGGCCCACTCGCGCACCATTACCGTGCCCGAAGGTGTGAAGGAGCACACGGAGACCTTCCAGTTGGAGCGCTGGATCAGCATGAAGGAGAAAGGCTTCTTCAGCGCGGATCACCATGTCCATGCGGGCGGCTGCAGCCACTATGAGAGCCCCGAAGCGGGGGTCCGCCCCGAGGCCATGCTGCGCCAGGCCCAGGGCGAGGATCTGGATGTGTCCTGCGTGCTTACCTGGGGGCCCTGCTGGTATCACCAGAAGACCTTCTTCGAAGGCGAGGTCCATAAGCTTTCCACCCCGGAAAACATCATGCGTTACGATGTGGAAGTTTCAGGGTTTCCTTCCAGTCACGCCGGGCACCTCTGCCTGCTTCGCCTCAAAGAAGATGATTATCCGGGCACGACGCTGATAGAGGAATGGCCGAGCTGGACCCTTCCCGTGCTCAAGTGGGGCAAGGAACAGGGCGGTATCGTGGGCTATTCCCACAGTGGCTGGGGCTTGGCTCCCCAAACACCCACCGAGGAAATCCCCAACTATGTCATGGCGAAGTTTGACGGCATCGGTGCGAATGAGTACATCGTTACGGCGACCCACGACGCCGTCGATTTCATCTCCGCGGGCGACACGCCCCTCCACATGGAGTTGAATATCTGGTACCACGTGCTCAATAGCGGCTTCCGCACCGCGATCAGCGGTGAAACGGATTTCCCCTGCATTTTTGATGACCGTATCGGCATGGCCCGGAGCTACACGCGGCTCGGCGAGAAGCTGGATTTCGACAGTTTCGTGGAAAAGATTAAAGAGGGCGCCAACTATGTTTCCGACGGGCGCGCCCACCTCTACAACTTCAAGGTGGAGGGGAATGAGTTGGGTGCCAATAAGAACGAGGTGCACCTGGCGGCACCGCGGGATGTTACGGTGACGGCCACGGCGGCCGCCTGGCTGCCCGAGGCGCAGGATGACGCTGGCAAGAAGATCGCCGAGGGCGGGTTTATGGGGCGTCCCTACTGGCACGTGGAGAAGGCCCGCATCCCCGGGACGCGCAAGGTGGCGGTGGAGCTCATTGTGAACGGTTACGCGGTGCAAAAGCAGGAGATCGTAGCGGACGGCCGGGAGCACGAATTGAAGTTTACCCAGGCCGTGCACCACTCAAGCTGGATCGCGCTCCGCGTGACGGCGGCCGCCCACACCAACCCCATTTACACCCTCGTGGGCGACAAGCCCATCCGCGCATCGCGCCGCAGCGCGGAGTGGTGCCGCGCCGCCGTGGATCAGTGCTGGAAGATGAAGGAGGCGCAGATTCGCAAGGACGATATGGCGGCCGCCGTGGCCGCGTATGACTACGCCCGCCGCGCCTATGATGTGGCCATCGCGGAATCGGTGGATGATCGACCGCCCGCGCCCCGAAACTGACGGGTGACGGCGGATCGCGCTGAAGCGGGCGGGGTCGTTCAGAGCCGGGTGCCGACTATTGCGGCACAATGATGGGACTTATGGGACTTATGGGACTTATGGGTCTTATGGGTCTTATGGGTCTTATGGGTCTTATGGGTCGTATGGGTCGTATGGGTCGTATGGGTCGTATGGGTCGCCGGTAAAATGCGCCTTTTGTGGTCTGGATCAGGTATACTATCGCCCCGATCCCCCCAAATCCCCAAAGTATCTTTCCCACCCACAGGTGAAGCGTGCCCATGAAAACGCTCGTCAGCGTCGTAGTACCTCTATACAATGAACAAGATAATGTCGCGCCTCTCGCGGAGAAAATCCTCGACGCCTTTGCGCCCCTGAGCGAATATGACCTGGAGTGCATCCTCGTAAACGACGGCAGTACCGACCAGACCGGCGACCGGCTGGCTGAGGCGCAGCTTCAGGATCCGCGCGTAAGGCCGTTGACCCTGGTTCGCAATTCGGGTCAGTCCGCGGCGGTGGTTGCGGGCATGCGCCATGCCAGAGGCGAGTTTATCCTGACCCTCGACGGCGACCTGCAAAATGATCCGGCCGATTTTCCACGCTTCCTGGAGTTGCTGAAAGAATTTGACTGCGTCTGCGGTTACCGGGCCAATCGCAACGACACGTGGGTGCGGCGTGTATCAAGCCGCGTGGCCAATGCGGTTCGCAATGCCGTGCTGCACGATGGTATTCGGGATTCTGGTTGCGGCAGCAAGGGCTTCCGCCGCCACTGTGTTCAGCATCTCGTTGCGTTCAATGGTGTCCATCGTTTTCTTGCAGTCTTCATGCGAGCCCAGGGCTTTTCCATCGTGGAGTGCCCGGTGCTGCACCATCCCCGTCACTCAGGGGTCTCCAAGTACGGCATCAACAACCGGCTGTGGCGCGGATTGTATGATCTCGTAGGCGTCGCGTGGCTTGCGAAGCGGCAGGTCGTCTTTGAAGTTCGGGTACCAGACAGCGCAGGGACAGCGGCGCCACGCGACTCAGAATAGTCGGAGTTTTACCCCCCCCTCCCCCCCCCCCGCAAGCGGGGGGCTACAAGCGGTTCACTTTTACGAGCGAGGTTCCCCCCGCTTGCGGGGGGGCAGGGGGGTATGTTCCCGGTCGGGAAAATACCGTTTTCGCGTTCTGGTTCCTTGACCCGCATGTTTTCAAATCAGTCAAAACCGAACGACTATCCATGCAATCACTTCGGCGCGGCGTCCGCCACCGGCAGTTCGTCCGTTCGGAAGGGTACCGCTGGCAGTCCCGAGCCGTTGTAGAGCGTGCAGGGCGGGTCGGGGAAGGCCTGCCATCCGTAGCGCACGTGAACCGGCTTTGCCACACGCTCAGACCGCACGATTACTGTCTGACCAGCAATGGCGGCGTTCGCCGGGACGAACACGCCGTCCTCGCCGGCGACTTCAAAGCCTGTGAGCGGCTTGGCGCTGCTTTTCAAACCTTCGGACACGTTTCGGAAGTACACAATGGCAAGGCCCTCGCGCTTCTCCAGCTCGAGGAAGAGGGGGCCGGTGGATTCAACATCCTCGCTGTAGGCCGCATTGCGCGCCGCCGCCAACAGTCGTTTTCCCACGGTGGCTTTGTCGGTCGGGTGGATATCGTCTTTCTGGCCCACGTCGATGGTTACCGCCATGGCCGTGTCGGGCAGGGCCAGCGCGGCGGTCTGGGCGTCGCGCAGCACGGGCCACGCGGGATTGTCCGAATAGGCGGCAAGCTGGACGAAGAGGAAGGGGAATCGGGGTTGTCCCCAGCCCTTGCGCCATTCGTTGATGACGGCGGGAAAGAGCAACTTGTACTGCTCCGCCGAGGCCACGGATTTGGCATTGGCCTCGCCCTGGTACCAGATGGCTCCCTTTACCGCATAGGGCTGGAGCGGCGCGATCATGGCGTTGAACAAGGCGCCAGGCCGCTTCACGTGCTGGGGGCCCATGGGCTCGGCAGGCGCCCGGAGCTCCTGGGCACTCAGTTCAACACCATCCGCCTTCGCCTTCTCCAGTTTGGCTTTGTGCTCCGCCATGGCGGTGTCCCAGGCCGCTTTTTTCTCGGGATACTCGGCAAGGGCCTTGTCATACTCGGCGAGGATATCGGCAAATTCCGGGGTCGCCGCCAGTACCTCCCTGGGCAGCCAGGATGAGGCATTGGTGCCGCCGAGGCAGGACTGGATGAGGCCCACCGGTGTATTCAGGTGGCCGTGGAGACCCTGGCCGAAGAAATAGCCCACCGCGGAAAACTTCGCCACCGTTTCGGGCGAGCATTCCACCCATTGGGCTTTCACATCCTCCTGGGGGGTGTCGGCCCCGGCGATCTCCACCTGAAACAGACGAATCTGGGGGAAATTTGCCCCCGCAATCGCTTCCGCCGAGGTCGAAGACTTTTCCACCGGCCATGCCATGTTGGACTGGCCGCCGCAGATCCAGTTTTCGCCCACCAGAATGTTCTTGATCGTAATTTCGTTTTCGCCCCGGATGATCATCTCGTGGGGACCGCCCGGCGGCACCGCTTCCAGTAGGACCCTCCATTTGCCTGCGGCGGCCGTGGCGGTCACTTCCTGATCCAGCAATTTGACGGTGATTTCTTCACCGTCCCCGGCCCAGCCCCACACGGGCAGGACGCTGCCCTGCTGCAGGACCATGTTGTCGGAAAAAAGCGCGGGCATGCGAACTTCGGCCCCGGCGGCGAGTGCAAGGCCTGCGGCGATAATCCCGGCGCAGTAAGCGGTCATTTTCATCATGGCGATGTGCTCCCGTTGAAGAAAAAGGTTTGGTCGCATGGTAGGGAAAAGTATCCCGGTGTTCAAGTGGGCGATGTCCGGGCCGGCGGATCGCAATGCTTCGCGGGACTATTTTGATCAGTTCCCCGCCGGGCCCTATAATCCCTCCTGAACATGCGTGCATTCGTGCATCAGGCAAGGAACCTATGGGAACACCGAACAGCGAGTTGCTCGCCCAGCTTCGTGGCGCTATTTCCAGTTGGACCGCCGAAGTTGGGGCGGCGCAGCAGGGGCTCTCACGACAGATCGACGGGGCGAACACGCAATTGAGCCGTTTGCTGGCCGTGCTGCAGGAGCGGCAGCAGCTTACCGCCGCGCTGGCCCAGGCGAATGACGAACTTAATCGCCTGAAACAGGCCCTGGGGCAGGAGCAACTGCCCGCAGGCGCCATGACGCGCTATACCGTGGCTTCCGCCGCGCCCGCCCGCACACCCTCCGGGGACGGCATGCTTCGCGAACTTGAGAGCACCATCGGGCGGCTCCATGGGGCGGTCCAGTCCTGGACCACCCAGGTTACGGGTTCGCAGTCCGGGCTGCTGTCGCAGTTTGCCACGGCGAATCGCCAGCTTGCCGAACTGCTCGAAATTCTTGCACCGGGCGCCGCCACCCCACCCGCACAGGCGGAACACCCCGTCGCGGCGCAGGATCCCGCCCTGCTCGAAGAAGTGGAGCAGCTCCGCCACGAGAATCGTATTTTGAGTTCCGAGGTGCACGCTCTCAATATTGAAATGGAATCTTTTCGCCTCGAGCAGGAGAATTTCGCCTCGGCCAATCTCGCCGCCGAAACGGAGCGGGTGGTCAAGCACCGCCGGGAAATTGAGCGTCTTGAGTCGGCGCTGGCGGAGCGCGACACCGAACTGGAAAGTCGGCGACGGGAACACGAAGAGCTGGCGCGCGAGGCCGACCTCCTGCGCAAAGAGGCGGCCAGGCTCCAGATTTCCGAAGAGCGTCTTCAGAGTGCGGTTGATCTCCAGCGCGCGGAAACAGCGCAACATGTGAGCGCCCTGAGCGCACTTTCCCGCGAGATGGAAGCCCTGCGCCGGGCCTTTCTCGGGGAAGATGTGCAGCTTACCACCCATGAAGGGGACATCAACGATCCCGGAGAAGGGGCTGTCGGCGGCGTGGCCCTCGAGGAAGCGGAAGCGCGCATCGCGTCACTGGAGTCGCGGTTGACCCAGATGGAACTTGAGCGCCAGGAAGTGGCGGTGCTCGAAGAGCGCATCGCGGCCCTGAAAGAGCAACTGGCGGTGCTGGAACAGCGCCCGTCAGAAGAGACCTTGCAGTCCCTGCAGGAGAAGGTTCAATCCCTGGAAGCCGCGCTCGCCGAAGCCCCCAGCGCGGATCAATTGACCGCTCTCCAGTTGGCGCTCGCGCAGCGCGATTCCGCGTCTTCCGAGACGGCTACACCCGATGGCGAGGAATCCGCAGTGGCGGAACGCATCGCAGCGTTGGAACTGGAGCTCGCGGAGCTTTCCACGCGCCCGACGGTGGAAGAACTTGCTGCGAGCACGGAGCGTGCAGCCGAACTCGAATCGCGCATTGCGGCGCTGGAGTCGGAGCTCGCGGGGCTCTCCACGCGCCCGACGGTGGAAGAACTTGCCGCGAGCACGGAGCGTGCAGCCGAGCTTGAATCGCGGATTGCGGCGCTGGAGTCGGAGCTCGCGGATCTCTCCACGCGCCCGACGGTGGAAGAACTTGCTGCGAGCACGGAGCGTGCAGCCGAACTCGAATCGCGCATTGCGGCGCTGGAGTCGGAGCTCGCGGGGCTCTCCACGCGCCCGACAGCGGAAGAGTTGGCCGCGAGCACGGAGCGTGCAGCCGAACTCGAATCGCGCATTGCGGCGCTGGAGTCGGAACTCGCGGATCTTTCCTTGCGCCCCACGATGGAAGAACATGCCGCGAGCACGGAACGCGCCACCGAGCTTGAATTGCGCATTGCGGAGCTTGAGTCGGAGCTCGCGGAACTGTCCACGCGCCCGACGACGGAGGAACATGCCGCGAGCACGGAGCGTGCGGCCGAACTCGAATCACGCATTGCGGCGCTTGAGTCGGAACTCGCGGATCTCTCCACGCGCCCGACGGTGGAAGAACTTGCCGCGAGCACGGAGCGTGCCGCCGAGCTTGAGTCGCGCATTGCGGCGCTGGAGTCGGAACTCGCGGATCTCTCCACGCGCCCGACGGTGGAAGAACTTGCCGCACAAAGTGATCGGGTCGAGACGTTGGAGCGGGCACTGGAAAGTCTTCGGGCCGACAGCGAAGCGGCATCCGAGATGGCCGCCGAGGCCAATGCGCTTCGCGAACAATTGTCGTCGATGCAGTCGCTCATGAACGACCTGAATGAGCGGCCAGAACCCGGCGAACTTGAATTCGCGCGCGAGCGGGTCGAAGAGCTCGAAGATGAGGTCCAAGACCTCAAGCTCCGACTCGCCTCGTCCGAGCAGTCCCAGGTGGAGGCGATGAGCGCCGAACGGGCCGGACTTCAAGCCGCGCTGACCGCCATGGAAAGCGAACTGGCCACGATGAAGCGCCGTGAAGAAGAGACGGTGACCACGGCGCGCACCCTGCTGGTGGAGATGGAGACGCACCGCACCTACGAGGCGGCGCAGGCCACGGCCCTGTCCCAGTCCCGCAACGAGGCATCCCGCCTTCAGGATGCCCTGACCGAGCGCCAGCAGCAGCTTGCCGCCGTCGGGGCCGCTCTGGCCGCCGCCGAAGCCGCCCGGGACGAAATGGCCGTGGCGCTTGCGGAGGCCACCGGTAGCCGCATCGATGAGGCTGACCTGGCCGATCTCTATGCCGCCGTAGAGCGTCTCGAAGGGGAGAAAATGGCCCTTGCGAAGACCGCCGAGGAGGCCGAGCGCCTCACGACCCTCGTCGCGGCGCAGGCGGAAGAACTGGATGCCGCGAGCCGCTCTTTGGCCGCGTTGCAGCGGGAATTCGACGCACTGCAGGCGCTTGCTCAGGAGGAGCGCGAGCGTGCGTCCGCCGGGCGCGAGGCCTGGGAACGGGAGGCGGAAGAACGGGAAGGCCGCATTGCCGCGCTGGAAGCCGACCTTTCGGGCCACGCGGAAACGCTCATGAAGGCCGCGGCACTCGAAGAGTCCCTGCAGATCGCGCGCGACCGCGTGGCGATGCTGGAGGCCTCGCTGGACGCCGCGCGGGACCTTGAGCCCGACGGCGAGTTGACTGCGGCCCTTACGGCCAGCGAGGCCGTGGTCCAGGCGCAGCTCCGCGAGTTGGGGGTACTCAAGGAGTCCAGCCAGAGCGCCGAGGACCGGATCGCGGAGCTCGAGCGCCTGCTGGAGGAAAGTGTCGGCGCCCATGCCGTCCTGAGCGGGCAACTGGATGAATTGACCCGGCAGCACGAGGCCAACGCCGCGGAAATAGAAGGGCTGCGCGCCCGGGAGGCCACCCGGCGGGAAGCCATTTCCGAGGCCCGTGCGGAGGCCGAAGCCGCCCGCGCCGGCGCGGCGGAGCATGAGCAAAATCTTGCCGTGATCGCCGCCGAGCTGGATGAGAAGAAAGCCGCTCTGGAGGCGGCGGAATTGGAGAAGACCCTGCTTAGCGAGGAGACCCAGGCCCGTCAGGACGAGATCCGCGAGGCCCTGGCCCAGATGAGCCAGGTGCTCCAGGAGCGTGACGAGCTTTCGGAGGAGCTGGAGGCGGAGAAGTCGCGCCGGGAGCGCATTTTTGCGGGAACGGCCGGGGCCGGAAAAAGTGCGGTCGAGGCGCTGGAATCGCGGGAGGAAAGGGCCCGACAGCAGGAAATACTGCTGTCGGAGCTTGCCCGGCCCGGCGAAAGCCGCAGCCTGGGCGATATCCTGGTCAAAGCGGGCATTCTCAGCCGCGAGCAGCTTGCGGAGGCCCTGGATGTGCAACAGAACGACCCCACACAGCTCCTGGGAACCATTCTCATCGAGCGTGAATTCACTACGGATGACGCCATTGCCCAGGCGGTCGCGTGCCAGTTGGAGAAGCCCGTGGTCAATCCGATGGAGGTTCATATCCAGCAGCAAGCCATTGATGCGCTCCACCGCGATCTGTGCACGTGGCACGTGTGCATTCCGTTGCGCATCACGGAGGATCGTCTGGTGGTGGCCATGGCCAACCCCCTGGACGAGTCCGCCATCATGAAATTGCGCGATGTAAGCCAGCGGGAGATTACCCCCGTGGTGGGGACGCCCTCCCACATCATGGGCGCGATCGACAATTACTATGGCGCCTTCTGAGCGACCGCGCCTTGAACCAAATTGCCGGATCGTGACACAATAGCGGGCTATACCCACGGCCCGCGCGAATCGCGGCCCATCCACTCAATCACCCCGGCATGGTACGCCGCTACGAGGACCCGAGATGACCGACATCTGGCACGACGACGAAGACGATGCGAAGAAGAAAGACGAAAAGGGTGGTGAGGGCATCATGCAGAAAATGCTGAAGTCCCGCACTATTCTCGTTTCCGGTACGGTGGACCAGGAACTGGCGGAGAAGGTCATCGGCCAGCTCATCATCCTGAACACCGACTCCCACGACCCGATTAAGGTTATCATTACCTCGCCCGGCGGGCACGTGGATTCCGGCTACGCCATTCACGACGTCATGCGATGCATCGAGTCGCCCGTCTACACCATCGGCGCGGGCTGGGTCGCCAGTATCGCGGTGCCGATTCTTTTTGGCGGCGACAAGGGCAAGCGCTTCTCCCTTCCGAACACACGCTACCTCCTGCACCAGCCCAGCGGCGGCGCGGGCGGCCAGGCTTCCGATATCCGCATCGAGGCGCAGGAGATTCTCAAGATCCGCCAGCGCATCAATCAGTTGATCGCCGGCGAAACCGGCCAGCCCGTTGAAAAGATTGCCAAGGACAGCGACCGCAACTTCTGGATGAATGCGGACGAGGCGCTGGCCTACGGTCTCGTGACGAAAATCGTTACAAAACTGACGGAAGTCGTCTGATCGGAATAGACCATCGTTACGCCGGACTGGTGCGCAGGCGCCGGTCCGGCGTCTTCGTTTTACCACGTTGTCTCCGCCGGTGGTTGTGGAAACCACACGAGCTGCTGCTCCGTGAGTACGAAGAGGATGACGTCTGGATGCTCCGCGTCGGCCAAGGCTGGATCGAAAAAACAGTAGCGGAAGTCGGTGTAGAGCGCGCGCCGGAAATGCTCCGAAAGCAGGGGCACCAGCGCCCAGCGGAAGGAGCCACCGATGACCAGCGCCGTGGGAAGCCCTGGATCATCAATTGCTGTCGCGTAGGGCACATTGACCCCGCCCACGTTGCGTGTGGGTGCGGGAATGTCCTGCGATGCGCGGGCACGCGGCGCGGCGGGCAACAGCCCCACCCAGGGCTCCGGCGCCAGATCTCGCACACCCAGCAGCCCCGCCAGATCGCTTGTGGAACGCCACGCCTCCGCACCGAGTCCGGGTTCCCCTGTTCGGGTGATGGCGCTCCGTTCCAGGGGCTGAAGCCCTGGAATCGCTTGTTGCAGCCGCTCCAGGATAGCCCGATAGCCGTGCCACGCACCCACACCGCTCCAGTGGGTGTCGGTCTTGAGCCAAACCGGATCATCACCCGTCTTCTTCGCCTCGCGAAGCGACTCCGTCAGATCCAGCACCGGCGTGCCCATCGGGGCGAGCGCCTGTAGCAATTGCTCTTTGCGCCGCGACTCCGAGGGCACGTACCAATCCGGCAGATACTCCGGGAAGACCCGCTGCTTGTCGGGTACAAGCACAAATAGAAAGGACCCGCCGCGCGCCTCCTGCCATTGCCGGATGGCGTCGATTTTCGTGGCCCAGGCGTGGACTTCATCTTCCTTCAACGGGTTCAAGCCACGCGATTCGTCAATGAGCACTTTGCGGCCGAGATAGAGCCAGCCCTCTTTTCCTTTCACGACCTTTTCGGGATCCGCGATGCCGAGCCAGCCGAAGTTTACGGTGTGGAATTGACGCACCAGAAAATTCCGGAATCCGAATCGGTCGTCGTAGAAGGCCTCGAAGCTCCGGGGGAATTCTTTCAGGGCTTGTTCGGTCAATGCGAGGCGGGGTGCGGGGGAGAGGCTTCGGTTTTCATCGGAAGGCCGGCTGCGATCCAGATGGAGCAAATTGTCCGCCAGCGGCAGCCAGAGCAGGGTGAAGAAAATTGCCACCAGGGCGATTTGGAAAGGGCGCGTCATCCTTGCCCCCCACAGGTTGGACGCGAGCGTAGAATACCCCCCCTGCCCCCCCGCAAGCGGGGGGGAGCAAATGCGGGAGTCGCGCGGCGGGGATGTTTCCAAAAGCTCGGGCACAGTGGAAGCCATCTCGCATGAAAGGGTTCCCCCCGCTTACGGGGGGGCAGGGGGGGTAAACTCTCCATGCAAGCGCACTCCTCAGCCGTCGGTGCCAGTTGCCGGATTGTGAACGAGTTGCCCATCTCAAAACCTGAAATAGATGAACGGGTTGTAGGTTTGCGCGGAGAGCGTCACCGCGCAGGCATAGAGCAGGGCCACATGGCCCGCGAATGAACCCCACTCCACCAACCCCCTTCCACGATCCCGCCGCGCCAGCCACTCGCGCAGGGACGGAAGCACCGGCATTGCCGCTACGCCCCCCACGGCGAGCGCCAGCACGCGATCGGGCGTGCAATACATGGCCAGGGGCCGCACCGCGCTGCTGCCTTCGGCGAAGCCCGCGAGTGCGCTGAAAAAGACGCCCGCCTCTGCCAGGCTTTCTACGCGAAAGAGGACCCAGCCCGCCATCACGACGAGAAGCGTATAGCCGTGTTGCAGAGAGCGTGGCCGTGCGCCCAGCCACGTGCCAAAACGCCCGCGCTCCAGCACCAGAAAGGCGCCGTGAAACAGACCCCAGATGGCGAAGTTCCACGCGGCGCCGTGCCACAGGCCACAGAGGAAGAAAACGGCCACGAGGTTGAAGGCCGTGCGCCCGCGACTGCCCCGATTACCGCCGAGGGGAATGTACACATAGTCGCGGAACCAGCTTGACAGGGAGATATGCCAGCGCCGCCAGAAATCCTGGATCGATCGTGCAGCATAGGGCCACTGGAAGTTCTCCAGAAAGTGAAAGCCAAAGATGCGCCCCAGACCGATAGCCATGTCGGAATAGCCAGAGAAATCGAAGTAAATCTGTATGGTATAGCAGGCAATGCCAAACCAGGCGAGGGGCGTGGTCAGTTCATGGGCGGGCAGGTCAAACACAAGATCCGCGCCCGCCGCCGCCGTGTTTGCGATCAGCACCTTCTTCGCCAGGCCGATGATAAAACGCTTGATGCCCTCGGCCACGTCGTTTAGCCGCGATTCCCGCGATAGAATCTCTTCCGCGATCTGTTGGTAGCGCACAATGGGCCCGGCGATGAGCTGGGGAAACAGCGCGATATAGAGCGCGAGGTTCAGCGGGTTTTTCTGGGGCCGCGCTTCGTTCCGGTAGACGTCGATGATGTAGGACATGGCCTGAAAGGTGAAGAAAGAAATGCCAGCGGGAAGGTGTCGTCCTTCCAGCAGGATCGGCGCGCCGCCAAACCAGCCGATGGCCACGTTCAGATTATCGATGAAGAAGGTGCTGTATTTGTAAAGCGCCAGCAGCTCCAGGTTCACCAGCACAGCCAGCACCAGCGGCAACCGCGCGCGTGCGGTACCTTGCGTCCAGCCGATCCACAGGCCGAAGCCGTAGTTCAGCGCGATGGAAAGCAGCATTACAAAGACGAAGGTGGTCTCACCCCAGGCGTAGAAAAACAGGCTCGCGGCGAGGAGCAGCACATTGCGCGCGCTTCGGGGAACAAGGAAGTAGGCTGTGGCCACGATGGGGAGGAAGAGAAACAGGAAGACGATGGAACTGAATACCACGGTCTGTGTTTCTCCTTATCGGGCAAGGGCTCAAGGAAACTTAGCCGCAAGAGAACGCAAAGGAATAGCGCGTTGTGCGCTCGGAGTTTTCCCGCAGCGTGCTGTATGCTAACCCTAACGCTGACGAGATGCAAGCGGCTAGAACTCCGGTCTCATTCATCCTGGAGAGAACGATTTTCCCACAGATCTACACAGATTCGCGCAGATAAGAGGAATCGTTGCCAGCGCGGCCCGTTGTGAAAGTCAGTTGAGCAAGGTGTAGGTGGCATGCTAGATTTTCCGCCGAGATGAGAGCGTACGTTTTCTATTTCATCTGTGCAGATCTGTGTGAATCTATGGGAAAGATCTTTCGCTATGGTCAAATGGGGGGGTGGTTTTTTGGTTCGTGAAATTACGAGTCCATTCGTGATTTACTGTTACAGACGGGGTGTAGGCACATCCTTCAGCGGGAACCCTTCGTGGGCCTGATCTCTTCATCACTCCCCAGCAAAGACATGGCGCGGCTCTGCCATACCCTTTCGACTTTGTATGATGGCGGTGTGCCCCTGGTGCGCGCCTTCAAGGTGCTGGAGGAAAGCGGTGGTAGCCGGGAGCTCAGGAATATCGCCCGGGAACTCCGCCAAGCCATCGAGCAGGGTGCGACCCTTGCTCAGGCGGTCGAGTTCCATAGCAGGCGTCTCTCGCCGGTCTTTGTGAAGCTGATTTCTGTTGCGGAGAAGACCGGCGGGCTCGCCGTTGTAATGCCCCAGCTTACGAAGTACTACGAAGATCTACGGGCAATGTACAACGCCGTCATCCGGCAGGTGGCCTATCCCGCTGCGGTGCTCGTGGCCATGGTCGTGGGCATTCCCATACTCGAGGCGTTCCTTTCCGACGTGGCAGGGATCGCCAGAGCGCCTTTCGAAGTTCAGCTTTTCTGGATTCTGTCGAACTTCGGCCTCACCGTGGGCGGCGCGCTGCTCGCAGTGGTCCTCATCGCCCGACTCACCCTTTTGCTGACCACCCGCGAGTCCATCCTCATGCACTGCTGGCCCATCGCCGGGATCGTGCGTAGCATTCTGCTCTCCCGCTTTGCCTGGGCCATGATGGTCTTCACCCGCGCCGGACTTCCCCTGCACCACGCCGTGCGGATGTCGGGCGAGGTGACCGGCGCCAAACGCATCGCGTCGGACTTTGAAAAGCTGGCCCCGCTGCTGCAAGCGGGTTTCACGCTGGAGGAGGCCCTTACCCAGTCGAAGTTCTTCCCGAAGAAGAATCTGATGTATATCAACACCGGCGAGCACACCGGCAAGTTGGACGTGGCCTTCGAAAAGCTTTCGGGGCTGCTCTACGACAGCGCAGTGTTCAAGCTGCGGATTCTCATCGGCTTGATCGAACCGCTTGCGGTGTTGCTGTTGGGTGGCTTGGTGATGAAGGGGATGTGAGGGGCGTTACGGATTGCGGAAACCACCGGAGCCGGCAAGCACCCCGTAGATGCATTTGCGGTACTACGTTACAGGTCACTCGCCGGTCTTCATCTCGCCACCATACAATTCCGCCACCCGCTCCTTTACCAACTCCGCCTTCACCTCCGCCGCCGGGATCACGGCGCCAATTCTCAGCTCCACCCTCGCCCGAAGCCAGCGGAGCGGGCTGCCTTTCAACGCCCGGCCTTCCTTGCGGCTGAACCAACTGCCCCATAGGCCATGCAACGCGATCGGCACCACGGGCGCCGGGTTGCGTTCCACGATCCGTTCGATGCCCGCCTTGAACTCATTGAAGTTGCCGTCCCGCGTGATCTGACCTTCGGGGAAGATGCAAACAACTTCGCCGTTCTCCAACGCCTGGGCAATGTCTTCGAAGGCCTGTTTCAAAACGGCGGGGGATTCCTTCGCCGACGCGATGGGGATAACCTGCGCGCCTTTGAAGAACCACTTCGCCACGGGGATCTTCATGAAGCTGTGGTGCATCACGAAGCGCGCGGGGCGGTGACAGGCCCCGGCGATGAGCATCCAGTCCACAAAGGTGACATGGTTGCTTGCCAGTACGGCGGGGCCTTCTTTGGGGATGTGTTCCTCGCCGGTAATCCGCAGGCGGTAGAGCACGTTCGCGAGCATCCAGCAGCACAGGCGATATAGGAACTCGGGGATCAGGAGGTAGATGTACACCGCGATGGCCGCGTTCATCAGCGCGAGCACCATAAAGATGTAAGGCGCGTTAAGTCCCGCCTCCTGAAACACAATCAGCAACAGGGCCGAGGCCACCATGAACAGGGCGTTGACGATGTTGTTGCCCGCGATCACCGAGGCCCGCTGGGCGGCCTCGGAGCGCTGCTGGATCATGGTATTCAGCGGCACGATGTAGAAGCCGCCAAAGACACTGAGGAGTAGAATGTCCACGGTGATGCGCAGGCCCGTCCAGTCGGAGAGGAATGCGCGCAGGGTAAATTCGCCCGACAGCGAGGGCGTTCCCGCAAGAAACAGATCCAGCGCGAAAATCGTCAGTCCCATGGAGCCAATCGGCACCAGACCCAGTTCCAGCCGGCCCTTGGAAAGGCGCTCGCAGAGGATGGAGCCGATTCCCACACCGATGGAGAAAACCGCGAGGAAGAAGGTGACCAGGTGCTCCGTGCCCTGAAGCACATCTTTCGAGAAAACGGGGAACAGGGTCAACATACTGCCCCCGAAAAACCAGAACCACGAAATGCCCAGGATGGGGAGATAGATCCCCCGTGTCTGGCTGACGCCCCGGAGGATGTGAAACGCGGCGGATAGCGGATTGATATTGATCTTCTTGCCCGGATTGTTTGCGGGTGTGGGGAGGAGTAGAAAGGTGGCGAGCCAGCCTACGATCGCGACGACCAGCACCGCGGCGCTCACCCACCACGCGCCGCCCGGCAGGGCGATCAGGATGCCGCCCGTCAGCGTCCCCAGCAGGATCGCGAGGAAGGTCGCCATCTCCACCAGGGCGTTGCCACCCACCAGATTTTCCTCGTCCAGGATCTCCGGCAGGATGCCAAACTTGATCGGACCGAAGAAGGCGGAGTGTACGCCCATGAGAAACAAGACGATCAGCAGAAGGCTCAAGTGCTCGGTGAACAGCCCCACGGTGGCCAGGAGCATGATCAGGATCTCGGCAAACTTGATCCAGGGGATGATTCGCGTCTTTGGCCAGCGGTCCGCCATTTGCCCCGCCACGGCGGAGAACAGGAAAAAAGGAAGGATGAATAGGCCGCCGCACAGGGCCACGGTGGAGGAGGGGTCCAGCCCCGCGATGCCCATGGACTTGAAGGTCACCAGGATGATCAGCGCGTTCTTGAACACGTTGTCGTTAAACGCGCCCAGCGCCTGAATCCAGAACAGGGGCGCAAAGCGCCGCTGGCGAAGTAGTCCCATGGAATGCATTGTGTTCCTTCCCTTTCCGTCACTGCTGTTGCGTACTCGGAATCCTACCATGCGATTGTTAGAAATGCAACAGTTAGTAGTGGTGGCGCCATCGCCATAGGACCGATAAGACCGATAGGACCGATAGATCGGACCGACGGTTCAAATCCGTCCTATCCGTCAAATCCGTCCTATACCTTTTCCGCAATCGCCCAAGCCATGGTAAACTACCGCCAACTACGGAGCAGCACCATGAGTCACAGCACCTACGACCTCGCCCTCGAAGAAGCCTGGGAGGACGACCTCAAGCGTCGCTACCCCGAAACGGACTACGACCCCAATGGCAAGGCGAAAGAGGCCTTCCGCAACTACGATGCGCCTGGGCGCGACACGGTCCGAGAATTCTATCGCATCAACCACGAGCATCAAACCCTGGACTTTGTCCTTGGAAAAAAGGCCGAATTTAAACCGGGGCTCCACGGCAAGCGCAGCATCTGGGAGTCCATGGAGTTTCTGAACACGCTGGTGGACGACTCCGATCCCGACACGGAGATGTCCCAAATCCAGCACCTCCTGCAAACCGCCGAGGGCATACGAAAGGACGGCCATCCCGACTGGTTCATCCTCACCGGCCTCATCCATGACCTCGGTAAGGTGCTCTGTCTCCACGGCGAACCCCAGTGGGCCGTGGTGGGGGACACCTTTCCCGTGGGCTGCGCCTTTTCGGAGAAAGTGGTCTATCCAGAGTATTTCGCGGCCAATCCAGACATCCATCGGGCCGAGCTCTCCACCGAATGTGGCATCTATGAACCCGGTTGCGGTCTGGATCGGGTCCACCTGAGCTGGGGCCACGACGAATACCTCTATCAGGTCGTGAAGGATTATTTGCCCGAGGAAGCCCTCTACATGATCCGTTACCACTCCTTCTACGCCGCTCATCGCGAACGGGCCTACGATCACTTGATGAATGACCATGATCAGGCCCTGTTTCAATGGGTCCGCGCCTTCAATCCCTACGACCTCTACACCAAGAGCGACGCCCCGCCGGATGTGGCGGCCCTCCGCCCGTACTACGAAGACCTGATCAGCCGCTATTTCCCCAACGCGCTGGCCTGGTAAAGCCCGCGCGCTACAATCCCGTGACTATGCCGGAGGGGCCTTTCGGCGTATGCGGCCTTTGCTTCTTGAATTTCATGGTTTACGCAGCGCGGACTTTGGATTATAGTAAAGGTCGCATCTCTCGAATCGGGTTCCGGGCAGCGGGACCATCTGGCACGATCAATCGGGAAGGGACTGACTATGAAGATCAGGAAGCTGGGCGCAAAAATGTTTCTGGGATTTGGGGTCGTCCTGACCCTGGTCGTTGTTCTCGTCGTGGTCGCGTGGTCGGTGATACACGGCACGACCGTAGCCTTCAGCGACCTGATCGCCACGGAAATCAAGATGCAGGACCTCGCGCGCGAGGTCAATATCCAGATGCTCGAAGCGCGCCGGAATGAAAAAGACTTTCTCGCGCGAAGCGATATCAAATATGCGGACGCGGCTGTCGTCAATGCCCGCAATCTCGCGGCGCGGGCGGGGGAGATCGAGGCCATCGCGAAGGGGGCCGGATTCGAGACGGAGGCGGGCCTGGCGGAAAGTCTGGCGGGCATGGCCGCCGAATACGAGGCCATCATGACGCGCGTGGGGCAGACCTACACGGCCATGGGTCTGGATGAGTCCAGCGGTATCCGGGGCCGGATCAATGCCGTTTCAGACAGTTGGTCCGCGCTGCTTCGCGAACTCGACGGCGAGTTGCCCTACATGCAATACCTGCTGCTCCGCCGCTGGGAGAAAGATTACATCCGCACCAGCGATGCGAAGTACAAGGATAACCTGCTGAAGACGCTGGACGACTATGCGCGCGCCGTCGAAACCAGCTCCATCACGGAGGACCGGAAAAAGACTCAGTTGGATGCCGTTCAGGGCTATCGTGCAACCTTTGAAAGTTATATGAAGCACGAAGTCTCGGGAGCCGGCGAGGCCGCGCAGCCAGCCGAGGCCAAGGCGGACTACGAAAAAATCCGGGAGCTTGCCCATATCATGGAGGACGGGCTTACTGAAATCATGGTCCCGCGCGCCGCTGTCCATGTCTTCCGGATCGAATCGGCGGAAAGCGACTATCTTCGCAGCGACGACCCGGCGCAGGCCGCGCGACTGCGGGAAGAGCTGGCTGTGCTCCGGGAAGACGCGGAGCGGTCCGCCATACTTCCCGAGTATCGCGAGAAATTGACGGCCCAGCTTGCGGAATACGAGACCCTCTTCGGCGAATTGGAATCGAGCAATACGGCGGCGGCCGCATCCGTCGAAGAGATGCGAAACGTCATACGCAAAGTGGACGAGCCGGTGGGTGCCATACTCGCCGCGGTGGCGGACCTCCGGGAGGAGAAAGTCGGCGCCGTCGAAAGGACGGCCGGTCGGTGGACCGTTTTCATGGTGATCACGGGGGTCGGCGCATTTGTAATCGGTGTGGCGGCCGCCTATGTGATTTCCGCGGGCATCGTCCGCAGCGTAACCAAATGTGTCGCGCTCGCGGCGACCATTGCCGGCGCGGACCTGACGGGGAGCATCGATCTGGCCACTGTGCCCCAGGACGAAACGGGCACGCTGGCGGCCTCGCTGAACGGCATGTCCGCCAATCTTCGTAGTATAATCGACAGCATCAATCGCAACGCGGGCCTGCTCGCCAGCGCGTCCACGGAATTGAGCACAACTTCCGAAGTGATGCTCGAAAAGGCCACGGTGATGGCGGTCCAGTCCGACGCGGCCAACCAGACCACTTCGGTCGCGTCCGACAAGGTGCACGGGATGGTGGGCAATGTGCAGGAAATCACGGGCAGCATCAATGTTGTCGCGGCGGCCACGGAGGAAATTACCTCCAACCTCAACGCGGTGGGGGCCGCCACCGAGGAAATGTCCTCCATGATGGATTCCATCTCCTCGGCCGCCGAAGAGATGACCGCATCGGTCAATTCCGTGGCCAGCGCGGTGGAAGAGATGTCGGCTTCCCTCACCGAGGTATCGGCCAACTCGACCCAGGCGGCCCAAGTGGCCGACGGCGCGGCCCGCGCCGCGGAAGACACCACGCGTACGATGAACGCCCTGGGCCGTTCCGCCCGTGAGATCAACAAGGTCGTGGAGATGATCACCGATATCGCATCCCAGACGAACCTGCTGGCGCTGAACGCCACCATCGAGGCCGCGTCCGCGGGAGAAGCGGGTCGGGGCTTCGCGGTCGTGGCGAACGAGGTCAAGGAGCTTGCGAAGCAAACCGCGACCGCGACGGATGAGATCCAGAAGCAGATCACCGAGATGCAGCAGAACACGGATCAGGCCTTGAGCGCCATCGAACACATTGTGGCCGTCATCGGGGAGATCAACACCATTTCCGCCAATATCGCCACCTCGGTCAACGAGCAGACCAACGCCACGAACGAGATATCCCGGAGCGTCTCCGAGGTTGCCCAGGGTTCCACGGAAGTTTCGCGCAACATTCAGGAGGCGGCCACCGCCGCCATGGAAGTCTCCCGGAATATCCAGCAGGCCGTCGCCGGCACCAATGAAGTCTCCCACAGCATTGCCCGCATCGCCACGGGCGCCAATGAAATCAGCACGTCCGCGGGCGACGTGGCCGGGGCAATGACCGAGGTGACGGAGAACGTCTCAAGCATCCAGAACGCCACGGAAGAGACGGCCCAGGGCGCCGAGGAGACCAGCCGCGCGGCGCTGGAGCTGACGGTAATGGCGGAGCAACTCCAGAAGCTGGTGAGCGAGTTCAAAGTTTGAGGGATTGAACTCGGGAAAACAGTTGACACGCGCCGGGCGGAACCGTACTATGATTGTCACGAGAGAAACCGCTGGGGTACCCGGCATCCGTTGTCTGTTGAACTAAGGAGCAAACCATGCAACTCAAATATTCGTGGGCGGTAACCCTGATTGCGCTGGGCGCGGCCCTCACCGGCTGCACCACCATGGGGAACAAGACCGTCGTTCCCGCCTCCGTTACCGTTCCGGGCCCCGGGGAATACGTCAGCCTTCACGAAGTGATGGTGGTCGTGGACGCTTCCGGCTCCATGTATCCCGGGACTTCCTTCGCCTATGCCAAGGCCTTGACCCAGTCCATGGTCAAGGCCTTTCCCGATGGAACCTACAAGGCCGGTCTGCTTTCCTACGGCGGCGAGTGGACCTTCCAGTGGATCGATCACCCAATGGTGCCCTTGAACCGCCCGACGCTGGAGCGGTCCGCCGATGACCTTCGCTTCCTCACGGGCTCCACGCCCCTGAACGAAGCCATCGACTACGTGGGCAAGAAGTATTTCAGCACTTCCGCGAATCGGGCCCTGATCATCATCTCCGACGGCAAGACACCGTCTCATCCCCTGCTGGACACGGCCGTGCAGATGGCCTATGGCGGAAACCTTTGCATCCACACCATCCAGGTGAACGACGATGCGGCGGGCGGCAAGTTGCTGGCCGATCTGGCCACGGTCACCCCCTGCGGCACCTTCCGCCACGGGGACAGCATCGCCACCGATACCGGTATGGACGCCTTTATCCGCGAAGTCTTCTTCCAGGATCTTGCGGTGCTGGAAACGGTATCCGCGGACGGCAGCCGGAATGTGCTGGGAATCGTCTACTTCGACACCGACAAGTCCGTGGTGAAGAGCGAGTACCTCGACATGCTGAAGAATGTGGCCGGCACCATCAAGGCTACGCCCGGCATGATCGTTCGGGTGCAGGGCCACACCGACTACACCGCCTCCAACGGCTACAACATGGCGCTGTCCAAGCGCCGTGCCGAAGCCGTGGCCGCCGCCCTTCGCGCTCAGGGCGTGGGCGATGGCAGCCTGGAGTTGAAGTACTACGGCGAAGAGTCCCCCGCCGCGGACAACGGCACGCGGGAAGGTCGCCAGAAGAACCGTCGCGTCGAGCTTTCCGTCGCGAAGTAAGATCACGTATCCACAAACCCCGCGAGGTCCAGGCCTCGCGGGGTTTGCAATTTTTGGCCGAACAAGAGAGCTCCGAATCGCGTGGCACGCCTTGGCGCTTTTTCAATAAGCCGCTCACATTGCGCTGCGCCGTCGCCTACTCCGGCAGTCTCCAAGGCGCCCGGTACTCGTAGTGGAGCATTTCATTGGCCGATTCCGGGCTGAGCACCCGCTCGCCCGCCGGGTCCCATTTGATCCGCGCCTCCGCCGCCAGGGCCATGTTGCCCAGATGGGCGAAGATGGTCGACTTGTGCCCCTCTTCCACGTCGCAGTTGGGCATGGCCCGGCTCTTGATGCAGTCCAGGAAATTGCGCATGTGGGCCTCCGTCAGATCGCCCTCGTCCGTCGTCAATTCCATCTCCTCCATCCGCAGGGCGGCGTCCTGGAACTGGCCGCCCTTCTCGCCGATGATCTTGCAGCGGCTCGCGTGGCCGTGGACGATGCCCTGAGTGCCCCGCAATTCAAATTCGGCCCCGTGGTCGAGCATGGGCGCGCCGCTGGCCTCCAACTGGCCGAAGAGCATCAGGCGTCCCGAGGCGAACTCGAAGATGGTTTCCAAGGTATCGGGAATGGTGCGATCATCATCAATGGCGAAGCGCCCCCCATGGGAGGAAACCGATGCGGGGGCTTCCTCGTCAAGCATCCAGCGAATGAGGTCGAAGTAGTGGACGCCCCAGTTGCCCAGTTGGGAGCTGTAGGGCAGCCACCAGCGGAACTTGTAGGGGGCGATGTTGCCCTGGAATTGACGGAAGGCCCGGGGCCCGAGCCAGCGGTCCCAGTCCAGCGTGGGCGGCGGGTCGCCGGGGGCCATCTTACCGATGCCGTTGGGGTACATGTTGCTCAGCCGGTAGGAACGGCCCATGGTGATCTTGCCGAGCTTTCCCGAGCGAACCAAGTCGCGCAGTTCCAGCAGCAATTTCGAGGAGCGGCGGTGGAGCCCCACCTGGACCACGCGATTCGTCTGCCGCGCCTTCTCCACCATGCGCCGGCCTTCGTACACCGTCATCGCCAGGGGCTTCTCGATGTACACGTCCTTGCCCGCGTCGCAGGCTTCCATGGTCTGAATGGCGTGCCAGTGATCCGGCGTGGCGATAACCACCGCGTCGATATCCGTCCTGGCAAGCAACTCCCGATGGTCCTTGTAAATCTGGGGCTGCAGCGGAAGCTTGGGATTGCCCTTCCAGAGATTGATCGCGTTTTCGTCAATATCGCAGAGCGCCACAATATCGGCGTCGGCGTGGGGGAGGGTCGCTTCGATGAGTTGGCTGCCCCGATTCGCGATGCCGATGAAGCCGAGGCGCACGCGCTCGTTTGCGCCCGCCGCACGGCCCGAGGCCAGTGCGGTCGCCAGCCCCAGTGATGCGGCCGCACCGCCCATCATGAAGCTGCGACGTGAAACAGAGTGAAGCATGGGATCTCCTTAAGTGAAGGCCGTAGGCTGAAGTCTGAAGTCTGTCAACTGTACAACGTAGAGACTCATTCTTCCAGCGAATCCAGTATTTTCCCGACGAAGGTTTCGAGATCAAAATCCCGCCCGCGCGTTACGCCGAGACGTACGATGACGGCGCTTCGCGATGGGACGATCACGACGTACTGCCCTTCATGGCCCGAAGCATAGTACAAGTCCGGCGGCAGGCTTGGAAAGGTCCGGTTGTCCGGATGCTCCGGTTCGCCCGTATTGAGCCACCAATGGGCGCCGTACTTTCCCTGGGGTGCGCCGGGCGCCGGGGTGGTGGAGTACTTGACCCACCCTTCCGGCAGCAGTCGCTCCCCGTTCCAGACGCCGTCCTGCAAAAAAAATTGTCCGAAGCGCGCCCAGTCCCGCGCCGTGGCATAGGCGTAGGATGATCCGGCGAAGGTGCCCGACGCGTCCGGTTCGAGGATCGCGCTGGTCATGCCCAGTTTGCCGAAAAGCGCGGTCCGGGGGAAATTGAAATAGTCGCCGTCGCTTCCGCCGACCCGCTGGCGAATGATGCGGCAGAGGAGATTGGTTGTGCCGCTGGAGTACGACCAGACCGTTCCGGGCGCCGCCGCCAGGGGCTGCTTCACCGCATAGCCGGCGAAGTCACCTTCCCGGAATAGCATGCGCAGCACATCGCCATAGGGATTCATGTAGGACTCGTTAAAGGCCAGGCCGCTGCTCATCTGGAGCAATTGATGGACCGTAATCGCGCTACGCGGATCGCCGGAATCGCTCCACTCCCGCACCGGCGCCGCTTTCTGAATGTCCAGCTTGCCTTCCATAACGAGGAT
The DNA here is from genome assembly GCA_016791475.1 of Candidatus Hydrogenedentota bacterium. Classification (NCBI taxonomy): domain Bacteria; kingdom Pseudomonadati; phylum Candidatus Hydrogenedentota; species Candidatus Hydrogenedentota bacterium. The sequence goes on along the minus strand of JAEUWI010000025.1, from coordinate 29,698 downwards.
GCCGACCAGGGCATTCACGATGCTCTTCGACATGGACCAGCCGTGGAGCGGCGTGCTCATGCCGAAGCCCCGATTGTAGCGCTCCGACAGGATGTTGCCGTGTTGGGCCACGATGGTCGCCCGCGTGCCCCACGATTCGTCCGGCGCGGGATCGGCGAAGGCCCATTCGACCGCGGCATCCAGGGCGGCGCGTTTATCCGGCGCCATTGCCCGTTTCGAGGTGTCGTCTCCCAGCGGCCAATAGGCATCCAGGTCGGGCTTGGGAACGGGGTGCAGGGTGTAACCGGGATCGAAGGAAACCGCTTCGCGATTCTCCGGGAGCAGCGTCGCGCCGAGTCCTGTGTGAACCAGCGCGGTGCGCGGGGCAAAGCCCCAAAGGGAGACCGTGACAGATCGCTCCTCCTGATCGATGGACCAGTTCAGTTTGCGGGCCAGAAAATCCACATCCTGCTCAATGACCGATTCGAAGGGGCGGCGCGCCACAAACACGCCCGAGGCGAGCACCTTGGCCTTGTAGCCCGTCAAGACGGGGAGCACGGTCGCGGCGAGCACCAGTACCCCGACCAGAGCCGCTCCCACCAGCGCCGCGCAGAGTTTCAACCAGAACCACCGACTCTTCCACATACCACTCTCCAGAATGCGCGACCGGTCGGGCGGCGCGCCCCCGAATTGCACTTCGCGCGGCCCGAACACCACCGCAGCAAGACTACCGGAGCCAACGAACTGAAAACAACAGCATCCCACGGGTAAGGCCCCGAAGGCGCTCGACGCGGTTGCACGGCCATATTGTTTCCTTCGGATCGGCTTGATCTTGTGCGGATCTCCAGGTATGCTTGGGTAAACCTCGTTTAAGGTGGCAGCCGTCCTTCGCGTCGGGTCAGGTGGCGTCAATGTGTGTTCGTCGGCATCTTCGTGTCAGAGCCGACCCAATTTACAGGGGTACCCCATGGAGCCTTCCCTCCCTCCTGTTATATCCGCCGAGTTGGGCGGGACCCGGCCGATGCTTCAACCGCGTCGCGCCGTGTATTACTACCTCCTTCTTTTCGCCTATATCCTGGCCTCCGCCATCGTGCTTCACCTGTTCATGGGAGAGTTTGGCTTTGGCGACGCCAAACACTCCTGGCTCAATTTCCAGCGCTACATGGATCACGAGACCAAACGTCCCTACGCCTACCGCGTGCTGACTCCCGCCGTTATCAACATGCTCTCGGCGGTCGTGCCCGACGGAATCCGCAACCGGATCGAGACGGTCGAGACGGTGGCGCCCGAGTCGGCCCTCTCCATCAAGCTTCGCGAAGTGAGAAAAGTCTACAACTGGCGCACCGAGCGCACGGTGGAACGCATCGTTGGGCAGTGCTTTCTATTTGCGAATCTCTTCTGCGCCCTGCTGCTCCTGCGCCACATCACCCGCCGGGTCTACGGCTATTCGCAACTCTTCGTCGACTTCGCTCCCGTCGTGGCCATTCTCTTCCTGCCCTTGACCTTTCTCAATTGCGGTTTCGTTTATGACATACCCGAGATCTTCTGGGCCCTGGCCTGCCTCGCCCTGCTTCTGGCGAAGCGATGGATTCCCTACTATTTATGCTTCGTACTGGCCTGTCTCAACAAGGAGACCGGCGTACTCACCGTGATTTACTTCCTCGCCCTCTATGCCGTCACCATGCCCGGCCGCCAGGTCGCCCTTCACCTGGCGTTGCACGTCCTGCTGGGCGGGATCACCGTGCTATCGGTGCGCGCCGCCCTGGCGGACAATCCCGGTACCCACGCGGAATTTCATCTGTGGGAAAACCTCGCCTTCTTCATGCGGCCTTCCACCTACTACACATTCACGGACAACTTCGCCCTCTTAATCCCCGTGCCGCGTTCGTACAACGTGCTTAACCTGGCGCTTTTTATTCCGCTCGTGTTTCTCGCCTGGAAGGAGAAGCCGATCTGGGTCAAGCGAATGTTTCTAGCCATGATGGCGGTGCTGACGCCGCTCTATATCGTCTTTGGCGCTATCGATGAGATTCGCGTGTATTACCTGGCCCTGCCGGCCATTTACCTGCTCTGCGTGCACACGGTTCACACCTGCGCTTCCGGCCTTTCCCCCGCGGCCCCGATTCATGGCGGGGGCGCCGCCTGACGGTTTCGGGCGCGGCGCTTCCGGGGGGCGGGGATAAGGCGGGGCCTCTCATCACTTGCGGCCATCCGCCGTACCGTGTACATTGAAGTGCGTCCGAATGCCTCAACCCCGAGAATCCCATGTTTAAATTCATCCACGCCGCCGACTTGCACCTCGACAGCCCCCTGCGCGGGCTCGCCCAGTATGAAGGCGCGCCGCAAGAAGCCCTGCGCGGCGCCACCCGCCGCGCGCTGGAAAATCTGGTTCACGTTGCGCTGGAAGAGGAAGTCGATTTTGTGCTCATTGCGGGCGATGTCTACGACGGCGACTGGCTCGATCACAATACGGGTCTTTTCTTTACACGCCAGATGGCGCGCCTGCGCGATGCGAAGATCCCGGTCTACCTGATCTCGGGCAATCATGATGCCCAGAGCGTCGTGACCAAGAGCCTCCAACTGCCGGACAACATACACCGATTCCCCACGAAGAAGGCGGCGACGATGCACCTGGAAGACATTGGCGTGGCCATTCACGGCCAGGGCTTTGCCACCCGTGCGGTGACGGTGGACCTGAGCGCCAACTACCCAATAGCCGTGCCGGGTGTTTACAACATCGGTCTGCTCCACACCAGCCTAACCGGCTACGAAGGCCACGACAACTATGCCCCGTGCACCGTCGAAGGCTTGAGAAAGCCGGGCTACGACTACTGGGCCCTGGGCCACATCCACAAGCAGGAGGCCGTGCGTGTCTTCGATCCGGCGATCTGGTTTCCCGGCAACATCCAGGGCCGGCACATCCGGGAGACCGGGCCCAAAGGTTGCCTGGTGGTCAGCGTGGATGATAGCGGTAATCACGAGGTCGATTTTCGCGAACTCGATGTGGTGCGCTGGGCGGAGATTGCCGTGGACGCATCGCGCTGCGCCACGCTGGACGAATGCGTGGATGATTTCAAGGACGCCTTGTTGAAAGCAATCGACACCGCCGGCGAACGTCTACTTGCCGTGCGCCCGATCTTCACCGGCGCCAGCAAGGCCCACGGTGAACTGCTGGCGCGGCCCAAGCGGTTGCTGGGTGAGATTCGCAACATCGCCAATATCCACGGCGGCGATCAGGTATGGATTGAAAAGGTGAAAGTGCGCACTACCGTGCCGAAGTCCGCCGGCGAGCCCCTCGACGAGGGGCCCCTCGCGGAACTGGCGCACGTGATCGCCTTCATGAAGACGGACGAGGCTTCTCTCGCTGAACTGGCCGCCCTGCTTGAACCGCTGCATGGAAAACTGCCCGTGGAACTCGCGGAAGGCGAAAGCGCCCTCGGCCTCGACCAGCCCCAGCGGCTCGTGGAATGGCTCGATGAATCCGAGGCGCTCCTGCGCGCGGTCGGGCAGCGCCTGGAGATGGGCGAGTGAAAATCCAGCGGCTCCACCTCAAAGCCTTCGGCGCCTTTACCGATCGCAGCCTCGACCTCTCCGGCGGGAAAGAAGGGCTCCATCTCATTCACGGGCCCAACGAGGCCGGCAAGAGCACGACCCTCCGCGCGATCACCCAATTGCTCTACGGTATCGAGACTCGCACGGCGGACGATTTCCTCCACCGAATGGCGGAGTTGCGTATCGGTGCGACCCTCGCCAATGAAAAGCAAAGCATCACGCTCTATCGCCGCAAGGGCAACAAGGCCACGCTTCTGGCCGAAGACGAAAAAACAGCCCTGCCCGACGATGTCCTCGCGCCCTATCTTGGCGGGGTGGATGTGGATGCTTTCCGCAACCTCTTCGGGCTCACCCATGACCAACTGGTTCGCGGCGGCCAGGCGCTCGTTCAGGGCGAAGGCGATGTGGGCCAGGCTCTCTTTTCCGCCGCGTCGGGCATGGGCCAGCTCCGCGCGCTCCTGGCCAAGCTCGACAGCGACGCGGGCGAACTCTTCAAGCCCAGCGCATCCAGGCCGCGCATCAACAGCGCCCTCGGCCAACTCGCCACCACGCGCAAGGCCGTTAAGGTGGCGCAACTGTCTTCGCGCGAGTGGGAAACGCTGGAGAGTGAACGGCAGGCCGCCGAGGCGCGCCGCACGGAGCTTGATGGACAACTTGGCGAGGCCCGCGCCGAGCAGGCGCGCTTGAAACGCATCCAGGAGGCGCTGCCGCTCGTATCCCGGCGGGCGGCGTTGCTCGAGGCGCTGGCGCCCGTGTCGGCGGCGGTTTTGCTGCCCACGGATTTCTCCGAACGGCGTATTCACGCGCAAAACGCTGGTCGAAACGCGCGCGAGATCCTCGCGCAGGCTGGCGATGCCATCGCTCGCTTGAAGCTGGAGTTGGAGCCACTAAACGTCAATACGCTGTTGCTGGCCCGCGAAGACGAAATCGAAAAGCTCCATCTGGAGCTCGGGGTCAATGAGAAAGCTCGAAACGACCTCGAGCGCAAGCTTGCCCCCGAACTTGCGCGTCTGCGCGATGAGGCGGAACGTACACTCCACCACCTTCGTCCCCACTGGTCGCTGGACCAGGCTGAGGAATTGCGCCTGCCGCCGGGCCAGAAGCAGCGTCTGGTGGAATTGGACCGGCGCGGCCAGTCCTGCCGGGATGCCGTGAACCACGCCGCTGCCACCCTCGACCATGTTGAACGGCAGCGGGAGCAGACGATTGCGGAGCACGCCCGTACGGGCGCAACCGCCGACACGGCGCTTCTCGAAGCAGTACTAAAGCGCGTTCGCAAGGCCGGCGACAGTGAGGTCATGCTGCGCGAATGTGAAGCGCGTACGGAAGCATTGATTCAGTCCATACGGTCGGGCATCGCTCGTCTGGGCTGTTGGTCAGGTGCGATGGAAGCCCTGGAAGTCCTGCCCCTTCCCTCGTTGGAGAGCATCGAGCAGTTTCGAATAGATTTGGGGGAAGCGGCGCGACGCGTCATTGAGGCGGAGAAACAGTTGGCCGCGAGCGTGGCGGAGCGGGAGCGGGCCAAGTCTGACCTCGCCGCCTATCAACATCAGTTTCACGCACCTTCCCTCGAAGCACTTGAAAGAGCGCGGGGCCAGCGTCAGCAAAGTTGGGCCTTCGCGCGGGCTGCCTGGGAAAGGGCCACGCCGCCCAATCAGGTCTCCGCCCCCGAAGTACGCGCTATCGTGGACGACATCCGCGAGCGTCACCCGGAGGTCCAGAACCTGGCGGACGCCGTTGCGGCCCTGACGGCGGATGCCGACGATCTGTCTGATCGTCTCCGCACGGAGGCCGATCGCGTTGCGCAGCGCGCACAACTGGAAAGCGCGCTGCTCCTGCTTCAAGAGAAATGCACACAACAGGAAGATGCTCTGGTGGCGGCTTCCGCGCACCATGAGCGACTCGAGTCCGCCTGGTCCACGCTGTGGGCGCCCGCTGGTATCGAACCCCGCAGTCCGGCGGAGATGGCGGTGTTGCGCAAATCCGTTGATGCGATTCAGGGAGAGATTGCCGCACTGCACGAGAGTGAGAAATCAGCCGGTGTCCTGCGCGAGACCATCGCGAAGCACTACGCCGATTTGAGCAAGGCCTTGGAAAACTGCGGCCTCGAAGGCGTCTCCGGGCTGTCTCTGGCGGCCCTGACCGAACACGCCGAGATTGAATTGAAGCGGCAGGGCGAGATCGCCCAACAGCGCATTCATCTGGAAAAGACGCTGGATAAACTTGAGCGCGTGGATTGCCCCGCCGCCAAAGCGTCCCTCACCCGCGCGCGGGAGGAAGAAGATGCCTGGCGCGATGCCTGGTCGGCAATGATGCAGGTCATCGGCGCCCGTCCGGATGCCGTCGGTGCAGAGGCTCTCGCCATCGTGGAGGCGATCGACGAGGTACTGATGAAGCACGCAAGTTCGGTGGAGCTTCAGCAGCGCGTGGATTTTATCTTGCGGGACGACGCCGAGTTTCGGCGCGAGGCCCGTGCCTTGGCTTCGGCAGTTGGGCTGGAGGCCGAAGGGGACGAGTACGCCGTCGTACGGTCCCTCTATCAGGCGCTGAAGCAGAATCGGGAAGCGGACGGCGAACAGAAGCGCCTGACGAAGCAACTCCGCGAGGAAGAGGAGCGCCATCGCGCCGCGGATGCGGCTCTGGCCCGTGCGGAAGGTGAGCTGGCCGCGTTGTGCGCCGAGGCGCGCGTGGAAGATGCCGCCGCGCTGCCTGACGCGGAAAAAGGCGCTGCCGAACGGCAGCGTATTGAAGGACTCCTGCACGACATCGACAAGCGCCTCTTCGCTCTCGTTCCGGGTGAGTCAATGGACGGCGTCGTCGCCATGGTGAACGCCGAGAACGCGAATGCGCTTATCCCGACGTTGGAGACCCTCGACGAGCGCATCGAAGACCTCGACGATGAACGCCTCGCCCTGCAGGAGTCCATCGGCGACATCAAGAGCAAACTTGCCCGGATGAACGGCGGGAGTCAGGCCGCCGATGCCGCCGCGGAGGCTCAAGGCCTTATCGCGAGCATCGCGGAAGACGCCGAAGAGTATGCGCGCCTGCGCATCGCCCACTTCGCTTTGAGCCGTGCCATCGAGCACTACCGTGCGGCCAATCAAGAGCCCATGCTGGCTCGCGCGGGGGAGATCTTTCGTACCTTGACGCTGGGATCCTTCGCGGAGCTTCGCGCCGACGTAGATGATCGGGATCGCCACGTGCTTCTGGGTGTTCGCGCGGAGACGGCATCGCTGGTCGAAGTGGCGGGCATGAGCGAAGGTACGGCGGACCAGCTTTACCTCGCGTTGCGCATCGCCAGCCTGGAGCGGCATTTGGAGCGCCACGCGCCCATTCCTTTTGTCCTCGACGATATTCTGGTGAATTTCGACGACGCCCGCGCGGCCGCCGCGCTGGAGGTGCTGGCGGGGCTGTCCGAGCGAACCCAGGTGATCTACTTCACCCATCACCAGCATCTGGTGGAACTGGCGAAGGCCGAGGTGGGGACGAAGACCTTGTTTGTCCACGCGCTGAATGGGTGAATCGATTGTGCCAAGCTCGCGAAACGAGGGATCTTGGACATGAATGTCTGAAATCCCTGGCACAGGATCGCGGACATTCTTGTCCGCGACAAAGTAAGCGCCAAATTCCAAAGGGTCCCGCGGCGAGTTACATGATTCCGGGTTGCATAGATTCAAGTTGGTGCTACACGTCCGCAGGGCCGTTTCAGTGTTACCGTGTGTCTTGCCTCGGACAGGAATGTCCGAGCTCCTCGGCTGCCGCGCTCCGAAACGTTCTCGGTATAGCCCGGTCTACCCCGCGACGGGCACACGAATCGGCGTTGTCGAAACGTGGCGCGACGCGGGTCTATCCTGAAATAGAAAACGCCGTGCTGCATCCGCAACACGGCGTCCGTTCGAGGTTCAACGTTCCCTACGCGATAATATCCCGCACCACGTTTCCGTGAACGTCCGTCAGCCGGAAATCGCGGCCCGCGTAGCGATAGGTCAGTAGCTCGTGGTCGAAGCCGAGCAGGTGCAGCATGGTGGCATGCAGGTCGTGGACGTGCACGCGGTTTTCCACCGCCTGGAAGCCGAATTCATCCGTCGCGCCGTGGATGTGGCCGCCCTTCACACCGCCGCCCGCCATCCAGGCCGTGAAGCCGTAGTGATTGTGGTCGCGGCCATTCACTTTACCCGCATTGGCGCCCGGTGTGGGCAGTTCCACGGTGGGTGTGCGACCGAATTCGCCCGTGCAGAGCACCAGTGTCTCGTCCAGCATCCCGCGCTGTTTCAAATCCTTCAGGAGCGCGGCGATGCCCTGGTCGCACTCCTTAGCCAGGTTGCCGTGAAGTTTTTCGATGTCATCGTGGCTGTCCCAGGGCTGGCCCGCGCCGTGCCAGAGCTGGACGAAGCGCACACCCCGCTCCAGCAGCCGCCGCGTGATAAGGCATTGACGCCCGTGCACGCCCGGCCCGTACATTTCGCGGATGCTTTCCGGCTCGCGGGAAATGTCGAAGGCGTCCGTGGCGTCGAGCTGCATGCGATAGGCCAGTTCGAAGCTCTGGAGACGCGTTTCCAGTTCGCTGTCCTGGTCGCGCGCGGCGAGGTGGCGTTGGTTCAGTTCGCTCAGCAGGTCGAGCTGATCGCGCTGGGATTTGCTCGATTGATAGTTGTTCTGTATATGGGCGATGAGCTTTTCCATCTCCGTGTGCTGCGTGTCGATGTAGGTGCCCTGATACACGCCGGGGAGGAAACCCGACTGCCAGTTTTGCGATTCCTGGATCGGGTAGCCACTGGGACACATGGAGATGAAGCCGGGCAGGTTCTGGTTTTCCGTTCCCAGGCCATAGGTGACCCACGAGCCCACACTGGGCCGGATCTGGCGCGCGTCGCCGCAATTCATGAGCAGCAGGGACGGCTCATGATTTGGAACGTCGGCGCACAGGGAGCGCACGATGCACATGTCGTCCACGCACTCGGCGATGTGGGGGAAGAGGCTGCTCACGGGAATCCGGCTCTCGCCATACTCTTTGAAAGTGAAGGGAGAGGGAAAAGCCGCGCCCGTGGGCCGCTCCGTGCGCAGGTTCAAGTTGGGCAGGTTCTGGCCCGCGTATTTCGTCAGCGAGGGTTTCGGGTCAAAGGAGTCCACCTGGGAAAGCCCACCGTTGTGGAAGATATGCACCACGCGTTTGGCCTTGCCCTCGAAATGGGGCTGACGCGGCGCGGTGGGATTCAGCGCGCCGAAGGCATTGGTGCTCCCGCCGAGCAGGGTGCTGGCCAGACCCATCGCGCCGAAGCCCATACCCGTACGCTTGAGGAAATCGCGACGGTTCAGGATGAAGTCGTCGACGGTCGGCTTGTGATGGCTCATAGCTATATTTCTCCACGTGCGGTGCACGGAATGCAGAGCGTTCTTATGGGTCTTATGGGTCTTATGGGTCTTTTGGGTCTTATGGGTCTTATGGGTCTTATGGGTCTTATGGGTCTTATGGGTCTTATGGGTCTTATGGGTCTTATGGGTCTTATGGGTATGGGTCTTATGGGTCTTATGGGTCTTATGGGTCTTATGGGTCTTATGGGTCTTATGGGTCTTATGGGTCTTGTGGGACTGGTGGGGATTGGGTGACACGAAACCCGCCCCGTAAGACTCAGATCGCACTCTGAGTCCGGTGCACCGATCTTATAACACGCTCAGGCGTGTTTTGAAGTATTTGGGCCCGAAATAGCCTTCACTGACCTTCAGGTGGGTGCTCTCTCCGATGGGGGGCCAGTGAAACCCCTTCAGTTTGCCTTCCTGCCAGGCGAGAAAGGCATATGCATCGTCTTCCAGCGCCTTGTCGAACTCCAGGGAGATTTTCCGGGGGCCCCAGTCGCCGGTCTCCAGGATTCGAATCTGGAAACCAGCGCACGACACCACGTCACCGGCCTGGTACGGGTAGGCATGGCTGCGCATGAGCCTTTCAAAAGGTGTCGCAAGCATTTCTCCGTTCAGCACACGAAGTTCGAAACAGTTCTTACCCGTGCGGGTAACCTCGTGATCCGCCGGAGCCATGCTGAGAGTTTGCCAGCCGAGCGGACGCGGGTAGTTCAGGTAGCGGCGCATGACCACGGGATAAAAACCAGTATAGGGGTCGGCGGCGAAAAGGCAGAAAACGCGTTGTCCGGTCACCTTTTCAGTATCCAATTCCACATCGCGGAAGGCGTCTTCGGAGAGTCGGGTAAAGGCGGGAATGATCGCGCTCGCCCCCAACCAGCCCAGAGGCGCGAGGACCACATGGATGATGACTAGTCCAAGAGCGATCACGCGGGAGAGCCTTGGGATAACGGCGGCGGCCCGGCGCAGGCAGGGATCGAGAAAGACGCCCAGGAGCGCGCAGGCCCCGAGCGAAGGCAGCGTGAGCAGGCGCCCGGAAGGAAAGGTGGCGAGGGCGGGCAGGGTCGCGAGGAGGGAACCCAGCAGCAGCCATGAAAGATTCCGTCGCGTGCGGATTTCGAGGGTGCGCCAGACGGGTTGGGCGGCGGCGGAGAAAAGCACCAGCAGGGCGAGCGCGAGAAGGGGCATGAGAAGGCCCGCGCCGGGAAGAAACACGGAGAGTTCCACGGGCAGACTGAAAAACTGGGCACCGGCCAGCTCCAGCATTCGGCCGGGGGCTTGAGCAAGGAAGAGACGCCACTCGCCGATGGGGTCGAAATAGACCCCGGAACCTTCGGCGCCATAACCGCCGAGCTTGTAGCCGATGATGTAGACCACACTCAGCAGCGCGGCGGGTGCGAGGCACCGGGCGCGCGTCCGCCAGGAGCCGCTACCGAGCAGCTCATAGGCGGCGACGAAGCCGAAAATCCCGAGGGCGGTTTCGCCTCCGAGCAGACCGGTGGCATAGCCGGCAATCGACAGGGGCAATCCGGGCCGCCACCCTTCCTCGCGCCACCGGAGGTGCGCGGCGAGCCCCAGCAGCGCGGGTGCGGCGGAAACGAGGGCATTGCGGTTTGAAAGCCACAACACGGGGAGCAGGTGGCCCTCGTCGACGATATAAAGAAGAATGCACAGCCCCGCCACGGGGAGGGTAAAGAGGCGCCGGTAAATCAGGAAGACCGCCCAGACCAGCAGGCCATACCACAGGATGCTGTGGAGATGGTGAAAGACGGGGCGCTCACCGAAAAGGTAAACGTCCAGCATCATGGTTGCGGACGAAAGGGGACGGAAGAAGTGGAGCTTCAACGCGGGCCAGGTGTACCAGGGATAGGGGCCGGTGTTGATGTATTTCGCCATGGCGGTCTCATCGCCCGTGGCGAAGAGGAAGAGATCGAGGGGGGTGGCGCCGAAGCCATCGCCGCGAAGGGTAAGCAGGTGGAGATAATCGTCAAAGAAGAAGCCCGCGCCGATGGTGGGCAGGGCCACCAGAAGAGCGGCTATCACGGCGGCGCGGGGCCGTTGGAGTTGCGCCGCCAGGGCGAGGGTGAACTGGGTTATTCGCGCGATCTTGGTTGCCGGTCCGGCCCTCCGAAGCCGCCGCCCCGCCGGGCGCAGGTCATCACCAGGTCACCTTGACCGCATGGGCGGACAGGTCACGAGGGCCGATCGTTTCGTCATGGGGCAGGCGTGTTGTATTGGTGAAGGGGCTCGGCCGGGTGCCTTCCTCGATCTGGATCTGATCAAAGCGGACTATTCCCGTGCCGTCCACGATACCGGCCTCGAGGTAAAGCTCTTTCAAGTCGGCCGGGAAATCCGTACCCGGCCGGAACACTACCGCGAGTTTGCGCCACGTGCCTTCATCGCTCAGGTGGAGCAGATTGGTGACGCCCGCCTTCCCTTCCCGGTCGATCCAGGCCAGGCGAACGCGTCCGGCGGGAATCCTGTTGGAACCGCTCTTGTGGGTGAGGTTCTCCGTCGAGGTGGCCAACGAAAGCACATAGGGCTTCAACGGATCGAGGCTGAGGTTGTCCCCGGACACGCTGAGACGTACGTCATCCAGCAGCGCGTCTCCATCGCCACCGGCCAACCGCCACACTTCCACGGTTATACTGCGTGGATCGGTCTCCGGGGGGATTGGGGCTTCAAGTCTTATTTCGGCCCAGGCACCCGTGCCCGGATGGGCGGCGTGAATCTCCTCTTGAAAACCCGGACCGGCATAGCGAAGCACGAGATGAAGATTGTCGGGCGAACTGCTCTGGGCCATGGCCTTCACTTCCAGCGTACGCCCCGGCGCCGTACCCACGTCAATCGATTGCTGCACAATGGTTGTCTCCGGTGCGACGGCGAATTTCAGTCCCCGTGTATCTTCGAAGCCCGCTTCCGTCATGGAGAGGGCCGAAGCGCCCCGGATCTTCCAGCCCACCGGCATGCCGCCAGCCCATGCCTCAAAGGCGTTGTTGCGCAGGCGGTACTTCGCAGGACTGACCGCCGTGCGAAACATGGTTTCCCAGGCATCTTTACCCGCCACATCCTCCTCCTTCAATGCTACCTGCAGCGCCACGCTGCCCGCATAGACATCGTCCACCGTTTTGCTCACGCCTTCCGGTTGCTCGCCCCTGGTCCGGCCTTCGAAGCCGCCATTGTGAATGTAATTGGTCGTGGGTGCGCCCAGCATAAAGAGCCGGAGACCCTTGGGCACATTGCCCGACGCGAAGTTATACTGCTCGGCCCCCGCATCGTTGAAGAAGTCCTGGAAGTCGGGGGCGTTGTAGTTCTGGTAGCCGATGAACCACAGGTTGGAGAAGGGATACTTCGCCGCCACATCGCGCAGCAGTTCCGGGGTGGGCGCGCCGTATTGCTCCACAAAGCGCATCTCCTCCTCGCGCCAGGGCAGGAAGCGGCTCATGTAGTAGCGGGTGTAGGGCGCGCCATGCTCATGCTCCGGGGTCATGAAGAGGAAGAAGTCGCCATCGCGCACGGTCTGCGATGTGAGGCTGTGCAGGTTTTTCCAGTCGCGGATGGGCGCCCGATTGGTCACGAGCGGCCCCCGGGGGAGGTAGCCGTCCACGGGGTAGGTGTTGTAGGCCTCATTGAGTACGGGAGCCAGCGGAATGGCCAGTCCCAGCATCAGCCCCGACTGGAGCAGGTTCGTTCGCGATAGATTGCGCTCCGGGACGGATGCGGCGGTGCGACGCCACAGTTGAATGCTCCTCGGGACCGTCAGCAGCCGGGCGACGAAGCGCGGCAGCACGCAGGCACCGCAGGCCACCAGGACCACGGCGAAAACGGCGGTGAACGAGAGATAGCGCGAGTGGTACCAATGCCCGGAGGTGACGAAGAAGAGACTGAGCGGGCCCAGGAGAAGACCTCCCGTGAGGGGCGCGGCCAGGGCGGGCACGCGATACCACAGGTCTACAAAGCCCCAGATCCCAAGCACCAGCAGGAGGGGCCAGAGCCAGTCGGTGTCATTCCAGAAATAGGTCTTCAGATACTCGACGCAATCGTAGAAGGTGAGGCGATAGCGGGTTTTTCCCGTGGCGGGATCGGTGAAGGCCAGTCCGCCGCCCAGGGGGCGACTGGCGGCGGGTGCAACTGCGGGGTTTGGTTGCGCCGGAGGCGCTTCCGCCGTCGCAACGCTCGCCGCCGGAGCGGCCACTGTTGACTTCGACGCCAGCGCGAAGATTTTCGATGGGTCCACATTTTTCTGAATCAGGAGGCTGCTTGCGGCCAAGGTACACAGGGCCAGCAGACTCACGAGACCCACGCGACGGCGGATGGAGCCCCGGGAACGCTGGCACAGGAGATAGACGGCGGCCACGATGTTCATCATCGCGAGGGCGGGCGCAAAGCAGACATGAGAGGCCAAAGCGAGGAAAGCGGCCAGGGTGTAGCCCAGCCAGTCGCGCAGGCGGCCCCGTTCCAGCACGCCATAGAGATACCAGAGGGCCAGGAGCGCGAAGAACATCATCAGCGCGTAATAGCGCGCGAAGGTGCTGTAGTAAATGTGGAAGGGGGCAAAGGCTACGATGGCGGCCGCGACGAGTCCCGCCGTGCGGGAATGAACCTGGCGCACCACGCCATAAGCGAGAATGATGGTGAGAAGCCCCGCGATGAAACTGGGAAGGCGCAGGGCGGCTTCCGTGTCGCCGAAGGCCAGACTGACTTTCGCGAGAAGGTAATAAAGCGGATAGCTCCGCGTTTCAAGTGTGAAGGGAATGGACTGCATGGCGCGCTCGCGCGTATACAGTTCATCGTCGTACAGGCTCACACCGAGATCATGAATCCGGAGAAAGGCCCCATAGCCCACGATGGCGAACAACACCAGGCAGGCCGCGCTCCGGGCAATTCGCTTATCGTTCCAATATCCGCCCATGGCGCGTTACTCCAGAAACTCTATTTTCTTCGTTTCCACCCTGAAGGGGCCGATGGCGCTGTTCGGAAGCTTCACACTGAGAAAGGCCTTCGCAATCGGCCCCCGCCATCGTGGGTGCTCGTGAATGCGCACGAGGCGCTCCTCTTCCTTGTGGCGGTCGGGCTGCACAAAAGGCGTGCCTCGATCCGTCGAAAAGGGCCAGCCTTCGCCGGCCGCCGCCACGTCGTCGGGACTTGCCCAGTACCACTCCAGCGCATAGGGGATGGGCATGCCATCTTCCACCCTGCTCACGGCCATGGTGACGCGGATGTTGCGCACCGTTGCGGCGTCAAAATTGAGGGTAAGCGCGGGGCCCGGACCCGTCTGCGCGGCGGTATAGACCATGCCTGATTCGGTCCGGGACTGATCCGCCTTTGGAAAGGTCCAGGGGCCTTCACCAGCCAGGGCGGAGAAGTCCCACTGCTGTACGACTTTAACGTCTTCCTTATAGGCCCAATTCATGCCATAGAGCACGCCGCAGGACAAGAGCAGCATGAGCGCCAGCGAGAGGATGGTATGCTCCGGAAAGGTATGACGCGTTGGAGCGGGGGCTGCCGGCGTGTCGATGGCGGCGGGCAAAGCGTCCGTATCGGAATGCATGGATACCTCGCGTTCGGGTGGAAAGGGCTTCAGGAGAGAGAGCGCATTATAGTAAGTCCCGCCGTGGGATGCAAAAGGGAGGCCGGGCGACGGCGCTTCCACGGGCGCAATCGCTCCGGAACTGCGGGCGCATTGAACAGGCCGGGGCCCCTTGGGTATGATGCGCCGCCCCCCGCCGCGCCCGCTGCGGTTTCCAACAGGTGCCCGATGAACCATCCTTACGCCGTATCCATTGTCATACCGGTATTTAACGAGGAGGACTCCCTTCTCCAGCTCTATGGAGAGATCTGCGCAGCCATGGAATTGCTCCCTGGTCGGCGTTACGAGGTAATCTTCGTGGATGATGGAAGCACCGACGGCTCCGCAAAGATTTGCCGCACCCTGGCCGCCCGTGCAGGCGTGCGGGCGATTATATTCCGACGCAACTTCGGACAGACTGCGGCGATGGCGGCGGGTTTCGATGCCGCGCGGGGCGCGGTGATCGTGCCGCTGGATGCCGATCTGCAGAATGACCCCAGGGACATTCCCCGATTGCTGGAGAAGATGGAGGAGGGTTTTGATGTGGTCAGTGGCTGGCGTGCCCGGCGTCAGGACGAGTTCTTTTCACGGCGGCTCCCGAGCCTCGTGGCCAATTGGCTCATTTCTCGGATTACGGGCGTCAAGCTTCATGATTACGGTTGCTCCCTGAAAGCCTACAACCGCGACCTGGCGGAGCACATGCACCTCTATGGCGAAATGCACCGATTCCTTCCAGTGCTGGCGAGTTGGGCGGGGGCCAGCGTGGTGGAGATTCCCGTGAATCACCGGCCCCGCAGCTTTGGCCATTCGAAATATGGCATCGACCGAACGTTTCGCGTGGTGCTCGACTTGATTACGATCAAATTTCTGATGTCCTACCGGACCAAGCCCATGCAGGTATTTGGCAAGTGGGGGCTCTACGCGCTCTTCATGGGCTTTGTCGCGGGGACGATAACACTCGGGGAAAAACTCGCCTACGGACAAGACGTAACGGACAACGCGTGGATGTACATCTGCATTCTGTTCGGACTCGGCGGGCTGCAGCTCATTGGCATGGGGCTCCTGGGCGAATTGAGTGTGCGCACCTACTACGAGAGTCAGAACAAGACTATTTACACGGTACGTGAAATCATCGGTGGAGACTGAGCCCGTGCGCGTGCTCATGCTCAACTACGAGTTTCCCCCGCTGGGCGGCGGCGCAGCCCAGGCCAATCGCAATATCCTTGGCGCGATGGCGGGCCAGGCCGATCTGGTAATCGATCTGGTCACCTCCTCTGCGGGCGAGAGCCGTCAGGAGCAAATCGCGCCCGGTCAGACCGTTCACTTTGTGGACATCGGCAAACGCGGCAGTCTCCACTACCAGACAAATCGCGATTTGATGACCTACAGCCTGAGGGCTTACCGCTATGCGCGTGTACTGACAAAGCGGCACCGATACGACCTGTGCCATGCCTTCTTTGGAATTCCCTGCGGGGTCATGGCCTGGCGGCTGAACCTGCCCTATATCGTTTCGCTGCGAGGCTCTGATGTGCCCTTTTACAATGCGCGCTTTCGCGTCGCGGACACGCTTTTATTTAAGAGACTCAGTGCCCACGTGTGGCGCAGGGCGGCCGTCGTGGTGGCGAATTCCGAGGGGTTGCGCGACCTCGCCCTGCAATCCGCGCCGGGCCAGACCATCGACGTGATCCCCAATGGTGTGGATACGACCACCTTCCGGCCGGGCGAACCGCTGGACACCAACGGCGGACTGCGGATACTCACCGTGGCGCGTCTGATCCAGCGCAAGGGCATCGAGCACGTCATCGATGCCATGACGCAACTGGGCGATGACCGCGCGACCCTCACCATCGTGGGCGAGGGCAACCAGCGCGAAGCCCTGGCGGCGCGTGCGGCGGAACTGGGTGAGCGCGTGCGCTTTCTGGGGGCGGTCCCCCACGAGCAATTGCCGTCGGTCTATCGCACCCACGATGTTTTCGTGCTCCCCTCGCTGAATGAAGGGATGAGCAACACCGTGCTGGAGGCCATGGCCTCGGGCCTGCCCATCCTCAAGACGCGGACGGGTGGTGCGCTGGAGCTGATCGAGCCGGGACTTAACGGCGATTTCATCGCACCGGACGGTGCCGATATTGCCCGGGCGCTCAACGCCTATCTGCAACGGCCCGCGTTGATCCGCAGCCACGGCGCACATTCCCGCGCGAAGGCGGAGGCCCGGGGCTGGAACGATGTTGCCGCGGCCTATCTTGCCCATTATCGCACCGCCGCGGGGTCGGGTGCCTGAGATGGGGCGTCGGTTGCGCGTGGTCCATGTGGTGGACAGTATGAAATTGGGGGGCGTCCAGACCCTGCTGCTTTCCGTGCTCCCTCGACTGGCGGATCTGGACATCGACTGCACCCTGGCGGTACTCCATGGGCCGGGGGCCTTTTCGGGAGCTTTTGCGGAGCGAGGAATTCCACCGCGCCATCTGGCGGCCTCTCGATGGGACCCGCGCATCCCCTGGAAACTGCGCGGGCTGCTTCGCGCCGAAGCGCCGGATATCGTCCATGCCCACGGCGCGCCGTCGTGCCTCTTTTCGGAGTGGGCGCGGCCCCCTCGACTGGTGGAGCACCTTCACCATATTCGCGGCGGCGGCAGCCTGAGCCAGCAGTGGATGGAGCGCACCCGCTATCGCAAATGCGATGTGCTGCTGGCCTGCTCCAAAGCCGCGGCGGCCAGCGTGATCACGCCGGTGCAAACGCGAATCATCTACAATGGCATTGACCCCTCGCGCTTTTGCCCGCCGAGTGCGGCCGAGCGTGCGGAGGCCCGGACGTGTTTCGGCATTGGGCCGGACGACTTTGTGCTGGGCATGACGGGCCGCATCAGGTTGGACAAAGGACAGCGCCGGGTGTGCGAGGCCCTCCATGCCTGTCGCGAACGGTATCCCCAATTGCGCCTGCTCGTGGCGGGAAGCGGGCCGGAGGAAGGCGCGCTGAAAGCCTGGTGCGGAGATCATGGCCTGACGGATCGCGTGCACTTTGCGGGCTTCCGGGAAGATGTCCTGCCCGTACTTCATGCCCTCGACGGGTATGTAATGGCATCGGAGGCAGAGGGTTTTCCGATGGCCTTGCTGGAGGCCATGGGCACCGGCCTGCCCTGTCTGGTGTCGGACTTCCCATCCGCGCGGGAGATCATCGTGGACGGAGAAAATGGACTCTTGTTTCAGCGTGGTGGCACCCGCCATCTGGTCGAGGCCATCGCTGACTGTGTAGAATCGCCCCACAAGCGCCTGGAGTGGGGCGCGGCCGCGCGGGACCGCGTGCTGAAGGATTTCACCCTGGACCAGACAGTGGCCGAGTTCGCGGCGGCTTACCGTTCGCTTGTCTGAGAATCTGCGAGAGATGCCATGTATCGGATGATGAAGAAAATCCTCCACGTGCTGCGCACGCCCGAGCGCCTGGAATGCCAGTCACGGGTGGCGGCCGCCTATGCCCGCGCGGCGGCCACGGCGGCGGCGCGCGAGGTGGACCCGACGCGGCCCCTGTCGTGGGAGTTTTCCGGATTCAGCCAGCACGGGGAGGATGGCATCATCGATTATCTCTGTGCTCGGATGCTGGAGCGAAATCGTTTCTTCATGGAAATCGGCTCGGCGGATGGTCTGCAGAATTGCTCGGCCTGGCTGGCCTTCGCGCGGCGTTATGGCGGGGTGATGGTGGAGGGGAATCCGCGACTGACGGCGCGCTGCAAACGGGTGATCCGTGAACTGCGCTGCCACAATGTCTCCGCCGTGCAGGAGTTGGTGGATCGGGACAATATCGAGAAGCTGATGAAGCGCTGCCCCTATCGCAACCCCGATGTGTTCATACTCGATATTGACGGCATCGACTACCATATTCTGGAGGCGGTGTTGTCGCTCGGCTTTAGCCCCGGCATTGTCGTGGTCGAGTACAACAGCGCCTTCGGCCCCGAAAGGGCGATCACCGTACCTTATGATCCCGGTTTTTCGCGGATGGCGGCGCACCCGACGCGACTTTATTATGGCGCCTCACTTGAAGCCTGGCATGCGCTCCTCGGCTCTCGGGGCTATCGCTTCGTCACGGTCGATTCCAATGGCGTCAATGCTTTTTTCATTCACCCCCGCCGCTTTCAAGACGGCTTTGCAGATAGCTTGGAGGGGCTCGCGTTCCAGGACAATCTCAGCGACCGGAATGGCGCCACGGAAGATGTTCGCCGCGCGGGAGACTGGTGTACGCCACTGCGGGACTGGAAAAGCCAGTTTGAATTGATTCGTGACTTGAATTATGTGGACGTTTCACAGGGCGGCGTACCGTGAACCAACCCCTGCGCGTGCTGCTCGTGCCCGATGTGCCCTATTGGATTTGCGGCACTATCGCCCGGGCCATCGCGACCCATACACCCGGCATCGACGCCACCCTATGCTCAGGACCCGTGCTCCGCGCGCTGCCTGGGCTGGAACGTTACGCCGGGCATTTTGATTTGGCGCACTTTCTTACGCCACAAGACGCCAACAAGACCATCGACGCGTTTTGCGGGCGCATTGCCACGGTGACCACGATCCACCACGTGCAGGGTGCTTCGAGCATGGGCAGCGTTGATCGCGCCGACGCTGTAATGACCGCTTCTCGCCAGTGGTACGGGCGCCTGTGTGAATCCGGCGTGGACGAGCAGAAACTTGCCATCGTTCCCTATGGCATCCAAGCGGAAACTTTTCGACCACCGGCGGTGGAAGAGAAGCCTGCAATACGCGCCGCACTCGGTCTGGATCCGGGATGCTTCACTATAGGCTTCGTGGGGAAGCGATCGAGCGACGCGGGCGGGCGCAAGGGCACCGACACCTTCGTGAAAGGCATGCGGGTGTTACTCGGAATGGGCCACGTCCCGCAAGTCCTGATAGTCGGTCCAGGATGGGGGGAATTCATCGCGTCCCTGTCTTCCTCGGGCGTCCAGTGTCTCTGGAAGCCCTTTGTCGTGGGCGAGGCGGAATTCGCGGCCCTCTATCGCGCCATGGACGTCTACTGGTGCACCTCCACCATCGAGGGCGGCCCGGTGCCTGTGCTGGAGGCCATGGCCTCCGGTGTCTGTTGTCTTTCGACGCAAGTAGGGATGGTGCCCGAAGCGATCCGAAATGGCGAAAACGGTTTCCTGCTGCCCTTCGACGATGCCCCTGCGTTTGCAGCGTGCACGGCGACCCTGATGGGCGATCCGACGCGCTGCGCGTCTATTGCCCGCGCGGCGGTGACCACGATAATCAATGGCTACCGCTGGGAACAGTCCGCACTTCACGCCACGGAGCTGTATGCCACCGCTTTCAATAATTTCTCCAATCGAATCGACCGCGTGTCACCAAGCACCCCGCTCAGGCCCTGGCCTGCGGCCTGGATCGCGGCGGAAGAGCGGCGCATGACCGAGGACTTCATCCACGATGCCCACCATCCACCCGGCGCGACCGGTCGCCTCTGGCGGCAGATTCGTAACAGCCGCTGGGTCCGCAATTGGTCCGCGCGAATCAGCCTGCATTAAGCAACAGTCCCATGCGGCAAATTGTTTTGCCCACCCGCGCGCCGTAGAATACGCGCCGAAGCCGCCACCTTGAGCCAACCATGTCCCCTGATTTCACCACATCGCCCACGGTCTCCATCGTCATCGGGGCCCGCAACGCCGCTACGACGCTGTCCGCCACGCTGGATAGCGTGCTTGCTCAGTCCATGGCGGATTGGGAATGCATCGTAGTGGATGACGGGTCAACTGATGAAACGGGTGACATAATCCGTGAGTTTGCCGCGCGGGACCCGCGCGTGCGATTTATCACGCTGGAGGCCAATGCAGGGCTGACCCGCGCGCTGAAGCGGGGTGTGGACGAAGCACGGGGCCTTTGGCTTGCCCGCATTGACGCGGGGGATACCTGGCATCCCGCAAAGCTGGCGCGACAGCTCGCGTATTGCGCGGCGCATCCGGATACAGGCCTGATCGGGTGCTGGAGCGAGGACACCAACCGCCAGACCGGCGCCGTCGTGGTGAAGCGGAAACCCGTTGAGCACGACGCCATTGCGAGTGCACTCCCGCGCTTCTGCCCCTTTATTCATTCAACAATCGTGGTGCGCCTCGATTGCCTGCGCGCGTGCGGCGGTTATGATCCCGCGTTCCCCTACGCTCAGGACTACGATCTTTACTTCCGCCTGCTCGAGTGCACCCGCGGCCATAATTTGCCCGAGCCCCTCTGCCAGCGAAGTACCCACGAGTTCTCTGCCATTTCCTACGCGCGCTGGAAGCCCCAGTTGCGCTGCAGCCTGGCGATCCGATGGAAATATCACCGCCTGCACCGGCGTCCGTGGCATGAGCTCATGCACCTGGTGCCCGACATGTTGCGCCTGCTCGTTCCCGCATCATTCAAGGGGCTGAAGCAGCGCCTCGGGAGTCAACGTCATGCGCGCGAGGCTTAGCCGCATCTGGT
This sequence comes from Candidatus Hydrogenedentota bacterium, assembly GCA_016791475.1. Classification (NCBI taxonomy): domain Bacteria; kingdom Pseudomonadati; phylum Candidatus Hydrogenedentota; species Candidatus Hydrogenedentota bacterium. The sequence goes on along the minus strand of JAEUWI010000025.1, from coordinate 8,794 downwards.
CCCACGGGGATGTGCGCTTTTTCGTGAGCGGCGCGCCGTGGAAATTGATGCAAACCGGCGCGCAGCTTGTTTCGAGCGTCGTGCTTACATGGTATCTTGCCAATTTTACCGGAGGCAATCTCTTCGGGGGCTATATCTACGCCATCTCGCTCATGGAGCTGTTCGCGGTCTTTTCCTACATGGGTATCGGCGACAGCCTTTCCCGATCCGTGGCGCGCGGCTATGACTATTCTTTCATCGTGGGAACTCGGCGCGCGGCGCTAGTGTCCTTCAGCGGGGCCGTCCTGCTGGCGGGGCTGGCCGCGTGGAACTGGGGCGTGACGGGCAATCGGGAGACGGCAATCAGCGTGGCCCTGTGCGCCCTCTTTTTTCCGCTCTACCGGCCCCTGCTGAACTACACCGCCTACCTCAACGGCAAGCAGCAGTTCGCGCGGGAGAGCGCCTGGACCACCCTCCTGTTCACCGGTCGAGTTATTGCCGTTATTCTCGCGGCCCTTTGGCGTCCCGACGATGCGTGGGCGGCCATCGCGGCCTATTTTGGTTCCCACGTGCTGCTCGCGGGCTTCATCTGTTTTCATTGCGCGGGCGCCATCACGGATCGGCGCAATGACCCCGACCTCTTTTCCTTTGCCACCTTTGTGACGCTGGTGAGTGGTGTGGTCATGGTGGAAAACCATTTTGACAAGGTGCTCGTGGGCAGCCTCGGTTCGGAGCGGCAGTTGGAGATTCTCTATCTCGGCCTGCTGCCCTACACGAAGCTGCGTTCGGTGCTCATCCCGGCATTCGCCGTGTTTACTGCGCGCTTCGCCAACGGAACAATGAAGCTCACCTGGCGAAAACTGCTGTATCTGCTCCTGGGCGGTATGGCAACGGCGGCGGCCTCCTTTGTACTCAGCAGCCTCATCATCCAGTTTTTCTTCCCGAAGTTTCCCGAGTCCATGGCCCTGGTGCAGCTTTGTTCCCTGGTGTTGATCGTGACGCCGGCGAATCTGACCTTCAATGTCTACTTCCGCGCTGTGGGTGATCGCGGCGGGATTATGGTGCCCACGCTCATCTCGCGCGTGGCCAGCCTTGCGCTCGCGGTGCCAGCGTGGTACGGGGCCGGGCTGACTGGGTTGGTCGCGATGAAGTTCGTGGAGCAGGGCCTGCTTTTTGTGCTGCACGTGTGGCGCTGGGGGAAGGTGAATTATGAATTATGAATCATGAATTATGAATGGGTCTTATGGGTCTTATGGGTCTTATGGGTCTTATGGGTCTTATGGGTCTTATGGGGGCGCGGATTTGACGACGCGTATCATCCTTCACCCTTCACCCTTCATCCTTCACCCTTCATCCTTCATCCTTCACCCTTCATCCTTCATCCTTCATCCTGTCCCCTTCGTGAAATTCGGGTCCACTTGCAGGTATAGTTCACTGGTCCCCGCTGGCCCGTTGTGCGGGGTGGCATCCGGACGTCGAGGCAGATCATCGTGGCACCTACCACCGTCAAAGAAACCATCTTCGCAGTAGAGTCCCTCGCCGTGTTTGGCGCCCCGCCTGCATTTGAGCAAGCGCTCCACGTCGGGCGCCCGAATATTGGTGATCGCAAGGCGATTCTGGCGCGGATGGAGGAGATGCTGGATCGAAACTGGCTCAGCAACAACGGCCCCTTTGTGCAGGAATTTGAAGCGCGCATCGCGGAAGCCGCCGGTGTGAAGCACTGCATCGCCGCGTGCAATGCCACCGTGGCCCTGGAGCTGGCCATCCGCGCGCTGGGGATGAAGGGCGAAGTCATCGTGCCGTCCTTTACCTTCGTCGCCACGGCCCATGCGCTCCAGTGGCAGGAAATCACGCCGGTCTTCTGTGATATCGATCCCCGCACGCGCACCCTCGATCCGAAAAAGGTGGAGTCGCTGATTACCCCGCGAACCACCGGCATTATCGGTGTCCATCTCTGGGGCCAGCCCTGCGATGTGGAGGGACTTGCGGAAGTGGCTCAGCGCCACAATCTGAAGCTGCTCTACGACGCGGCCCACGCCTTCGGATGCTCGCACAAAGGAAAAATGATCGGCAGCTTTGGCGATGCCGAGGTGTACAGTTTCCACGCGACGAAGTTCCTGAACGCCTTTGAAGGCGGCGCCATTGTCACCAACGACGGCGATCTGGCCCGGCGACTTCGATTGATGAAAAATTTCGGCTTCGATGGCCCGGATTCCGTGGTCTATTTGGGAATCAACGGAAAGATGACCGAGGCCAGCGCGGCCATGGGGCTGGCCTCGCTGGAGTGCATGCACACCTTCGTTGAAGTGAACCGCCGCAACATGGCGCGCTACGACCTCCGTCTCGCGGACCTGCCCGGCGTCGTGCTGCTCACCGATGAAACCCTGGAGCAGCGCAATTACCAGTATGTGATCGTCGAAGTAGACGAAGAGAGCGCGGGCTTGAGCCGGGACGAGCTGCTGAAGGTGCTTCACGCGGAGAATATTCTCGCGCGGCGCTATTTTTATCCCTGCTGCCACCGCATGGAGCCCTACAAGACCCTCTTCCCCGAGGCGCGTCTTCGCCTGCCCCATACGGAGCGTTTGTCGGAGCGGGTGCTCTGCCTGCCCACCGGCACCGCGATGTGCGAAGCCACGATCGACGCCGTGTGCGATGTGATCTGGACCGCCGTGCGCCATGCGGGCGAAGTGAAAATGAAACTGGCCGAGGGAGCGTAAGCGCGGCGACCCGCGCTTTACTTCTTCATCGCCTCGCAAAGAAACCCAGCCATGTCTCCGTCGTCGCGAATGCCGAGACGCGTCAGACAAAAGTCGTAGCGCACCGGGTCCTCGGGACACACCACCTGGAAGGCCCGGGTGATCTCCAGCGCAGTCTTGAGGTCGGCGCTGTTGCGCTTCGTGAGGCCGAGGCCGAGGGCCACGCGGTGCATGTGCGTGTCCACGGGAATGACAAGCCGGTGGGCGCCCAGATAACGCCAGAGGCCTAGATCCACCGCGTCACACCGCACCATCCATCGCAAATACATGAACCACCGCTTGCACGCGCTGCCCAGCGCAGGATCGGGCAACAGATAGTTCTTTGCCAGCGGTCCTTTGTCCCGCAGCGCATGGACGAAGCGGGTGAGACCGGGCAGAATCGTGGGTGATTCGGGCTCATCCATCGCGGTAAAGGCTGCGCCGAGGGTTCCGTGTTCCCGGAGAAGGGTGCCCGCGCCCGTCAGCAGCGAGGCCATTTCCACCCCCGTGACATAACGGTGGCGAAATCCGGCGAGGCGCCGATTCAGTTCGCTATTCGACAGGCCGGGAAGTGATTGCGCGGGCTCTGGCAGCGCGTGGAGGACCAGCTCAATGCTCTTCAGAATCTGTTTCACATTGCCAAAGGCCAGGGAAGCCGTGATCAGCCCGATGATTTCCTGATCCTGCGGGGCCGAATAGCCGTAAAGTGGTGCCAGCGGATCGGGGTCCACGTAGCAGCGCTGGTTGTACCGCGCGTAGAGGTCCTCAAGGGGTGTGTGGAGCGCTGCGATTCGGCGCTTGCGTGCCGCCGTCAGGAAGATTGAGGTTGCTTGTCGGGGCGGCATGGGGCGACGGGCGGTCAAGACGGGGTTGTGCGGGTGGCGCTGCTTTCCACCAGTTCCACGATTTTCACCGCGGATTGGTTCAGCCCGCGCATGAAGGGAAGCGCAGAGGCGCGGATGAATTTCTCGATGAGGCCCAGACTGACCCCGATGAGATTTTTCGTGCGCTCTTGCTCCGCCGAGGTGTCGTTTACCCAGAAGAGGATGATCCCCATCTGGTAGAGCCACAGGATCTTTGCCAGGTGAGGGCGCAGCACAGCCGAGGCTTTCAGGTTGCTTCCGGCAATCACATCGTCAATAAGGCTGATGGCCTCGTTGCGCATGGGGGTAGACTGGGCGCTGAAGGGGGAAAGGGGGTGATTCCAGTCCGCCGCCTGCCGCGCGAGGACGGCGGCCAGCTCCCGAAAAGGGGTCATCTGCTCCAGCTTGAACTGGAGCAGCGCGGTCATGCGCTCCTTGAAGTCGTGAGAACGGGCCACGATTTGCTGGTTGTATTCGCGGGCCTCGGCGCTGGTCTGGGCATAGAAGTGCAGCACCAGCGCTTCCTTGGTTTCAAAGTGGTAGTAGGCCGCACCGAGGGATAGTTCGCAAGCGGCTGCAATCATGCGCATGGTGGTTTTTTCGAAGCCATGCTCCTGAAAAAGGGCAAGGGCCGTATTGAGGATGTGGGCCTTGGTAACTTCGCTTTTCTTGGGCTTGGGGGTGCTCATGGGGTGCTCCGTTCTGAACGTGTTCGGAGTTTAGCACGGGGGAAAGGTGCGGTCAATCGGAGAAAGAGACTTAAAGGACGGAAGGGACTTAAACGACCGATGCGGCAGAATGGGATAGCAGAGCCTTGGACAATGAATCACACTGCAACCGCCTTGTACTTTCAATCCCTTACGGCTTCAGTCCTTGTCCTCGTCCGCCGTTCCCAGCAAGCCTTTCAGACCCTCGAAGGCATTGAAGCCCAGCGTTACTTCCGTGCGCCCGATCGCGCCGGGGCTCGTACCGGCTTCGCGCTGGACCGCATCCTGATGCTCGTCATCGTGACAGTAGAGGCAGAGCAATTCCCAGTTGCTGCCGTCCGGCGGATTGTTATTGTGATTGTGATCCTTATGGTGGACGGTTAACTCGCGAAGATTCGGCCCTTCGAATTCACGGGCACAACGGGCGCAGACATGGGGGAATAGCTTCAGGGCCTGTTCGCGATAACCACCCGCCCGCTCCGCCTGATGCTTTCGGGCATTGGCCACAATCTGCGCTCGGCGCGCGGGGTCGATCTTCACTTTTCTGGGTCGCATGAGATGCTCCATGGGTTGAGCAAATAGTGCTGGCTGTTCACGATTTTCATAAAGTTTGTGTCCCGGAGGTAGCGGTACAAATGCTTGGATTTACCCCAGGTTCTTCCGGAAGCGCAGGGTGGCCAGGGTGAGCACAAATACGCCCATGCACGCCAGGATCACGCCGTTCATCCACAAGTCTTCAAAGCCCGTATCCCGCAGGATGATACCCCGCAGGATCTGGATAAAATACGTCGCGGGCACCGCCTGTCCGATCAGGTAGATGATGTGGGGCATGGAGTCCTGCGGGAAAATGAATCCCGACAGGAGCACCGAAGGCAGAATGATGAAGAAAGAGAACTGGAGCGCCTGGATCTGGTTGCCCGCAAAGGTAGAGACGAGGAGTCCGAGGCCCAGCGCCGTGAAGAGAAAAATGAGCGTGAAGCCCGCCAGCAGGAAAACACTTCCGGCGATGGGCACCTGGAAGAGGAAGCGCATGAGCACCAGCACCGACACGGTTTCCATGATGCCCACCAGGCCGTAGGGCAGGAGCTTTCCCAGGATCAATCCCAGCCGCGACACGGGGGTCACCATGAGCTGCTCCAGGGTGCCGGTCTCCTTTTCCCGCACGATGGCGAAGGCGGTCAGCAGCATGGTGATCATCTGGAGAATAATGCCCACGAGGCCCGGCACCATGAAGTTCGCCGTGCGCATGTCGGGGTTGAAGAGCACCCGGGGCTGGGCCGCGATGGGCGGTTCCGTCGCACCGCCGGAAACATCGGCCAGCAAATCGATGGATTTACGCAGGGCGATGGCGTTGCTCACGTTGAGGGCCTGCATGGCCACCGTGGAGTCGCTGCCGTCGATCAATACCTGAATTTCGGTATGTTCCCCCGTCAAAAGGCGATCGCTGTAGTCGTGGGGGATGATCAGGCCGATCTTGGCCTCGCCCCGGACGATGGCGTGGTTCACTTCGGCACCGGAAGTCACTTCGCGCTTGATGGTGAAATAGCCCGAATTGGTAAAGCTGTCTATGAGCGCCCGGCTCTCGGCCCGGCCGTCCAGGTTGTAGACCACCGTCGCGATATTCTTCACATCCATGTCGATCGCGTAGCCGAAGACGGTCAACTGGGCCGCGGGCACCAGCAGCATGAGGAAGAGGGTGCGCGGGTCTCGCAAAATGTGGCGGGACTCCTTGTACATGATGGAGACGAGACCCTTAAACACCGGCGCGCTCCTTCGCCCGCAGCCGCGTAAGGGTTACGAAGACATCTTCCAGTGTGGCGGGAATTTCGCGGACCTCCGCCGAGGGAAATCCGTCCTTTTCCAGATCTCGTTTCAGATGGGGGCCCGATCCGCTCTCCGCAAGCACGTGAAGCGCGTCGCCGAAAATCGTGGCATCCATTACATAGGGCATTTCATTGAGGCGTCGCATGGCCACGGCAACGCGGGGGAGGCGCAGTTCATAGCGCGCCGTGCCCTCGGGCGTCACCTCCGGCAGGGCCTTCAGCTCGCCGGGTGTGCCGTGCACCATTAGTTTCGAATAGTAAATATAGCCCAGGTGGCTGCAGCGCTCCGCCTCGTCCATGTAGTGCGTGGTGACGAAAAAGGTCACGCCCTGGCCCGCCAGGTCAAATAGCAGGTTCCACAGGTCCCGGCGCGCCACGGGGTCGATGCCCGCCGTGGGCTCATCGAGGAACATGAGGCGGGGCTTGTGCACCAGGGCGCAGGCCAGGGCGAGGCGCTGCTTCCAGCCGCCCGAGAGCCGGCCCGCAAGCTGCTTTCGAAAATCGCCAATGCCCACGATGTCGATGACTTCATCGATGCGATCCGAGCGCTCACGACGAGGGATGCCGTAGATACCCGCATAGAATTTCAGATTCTCCATCACCGATAGATCAGCGTAGAGGCTGAACTGCTGGGACATGTAGCCGATGCTCCGCTTGATCGCCTCGCTGTCGCGCACAAGCTGGTAGCCCAGCACCGACCCCGTGCCTGAAGTGGGGTGGAGCAGGCCGCAGAGCATGCGGATGAGCGTGGTCTTGCCCGAGCCGTTGGGGCCGAGAAAGCCGTAGATATCGCCCTCCACGATCTCCATGCTGACGCTGTCCACAGCCGTCATGCCGCCGAAGCGCCGCGTGAGATTCTTGACCTCGATGACACTGGCCATCAGTTGGCCCCGTTTATCTTGGGCAGGCGCGCGGTCACGGCCATGCCGGGGCGGAGTTTGCCCCCGTGGGAGTCCAGGCCAACGGTCACGCCAAAGACCTGCTGCACGCGCTCTTCCTCGGTCTGGAGGTTGCGCGGGGTATATTCACCTTCCGCCGCAATCTGCTTGATCTTGCCCGTGAAGGTCTCCGCGCCGAAAGCATCCGCCGTAAAGGTGATTTCCTGCTGGAGCTGGAGGTGGCCGAGCATCTTCGCGCCGACGAAAAGGGTCACTTCGAGATCTTCCGGATCCACAATCCGCACCACGGGGCCGGGCTTCACCAAATCACCGGGACGCACATCGAGGGACTCGATGACCCCGTTCTGCGGCGAGACGATAGCCATTTCGCGGAGGCCCACACGGGCCCGCTCCAGGTCGGCGGCGGCGGCTTCCCGCGCGGCGCGGGCGGCGTCAATATCCTCCACCCGCGGGCCGATTCTCAGTTCCTCCAGTGCGGCCTGGGCCTTGTCATTCGAGGCCCGGGCCATGTCGATCTCTTCCACCCGCGCGCCGCTGAGCACCAGATCGCGCTGCTCTTTCGCGCCCTTGAACTGGGCCTCGGCCGCATCCAGCGCGGCCTTCGCCTGATCAAACTGGCGCTGCGAGGCCACCTCCTGACTCAGCAGGTTCTTGACGCGGTCAAACTCCTTCACGGCCACGTCGCGCTGGGCCTGGGCGGCGTCCAGCGCGGCGGCGGCGGCCCGAATTTCTTCATTTCTTGCCCCCTTCAGCGCCATGGCGAGTTGGGCGGCTGCTGCCGCGGCGGCGGCCTCCCCCTGGCGCAGTTGCTCCGGTGTGGCGCCGGCCACAAGCTTCGCCAGCAGGGCCTCCCGACTCGCGAGCTGGGCCTCGGCGGCCGCGACGAGGGCCTTCGCCTCGGCATCGTCCAACTGGACCACCACCGCATCCTTCGCGACCGTGTCGCCTTCTTCCGCCAGCACGGCCATGACCCGTCCCCCGATTCGGGAACCCGCCGTAGTGTGGCGCGATTCGATCTCACCCGTGACGTGGATCGCCCCGTTGTCGGTGTTTGGGCACCCGGCAAGCAAGAGTATCAGTGGCAATCCGGCGAGGCAGAGAATTCTAAACAAGGGAGTTTTCCTTATCGAGGCAGGCCCACAAAGGCCCGGCAGGGAGCGCCATCCGCATTGTGAATGGGCATGGGCAGCACAACAAATGGATACGTTCCGGCGGGCACGTCGCGCAGGCAGAGCCCCTCCACCACAAACACGTCGTTCTCCAGGAAGGTGTGGTGGGTTGGGCCGGAGTTCTTGTAGGGGGCAATGGAGAGGTAGTCTATACCCACAAGGCGCACGCCTTCGTCCACCAGTCGCCGTGCGGCTTCCGGCGCTATGGCCACAAAGGCGGTATTGAAGGGGCCGTTCACCGGGTAGTCGCTGTTCTTCGTCTTGAAGAGCACACGGCGGGGCAGGGGGCTGGCGCCGAGGTGTTCAGCTTCGATCCGCTCCACATCGGGCAAATGAATGACCGTCGCCTCGCCGAAATAGACTTCCGGGTCTATTTCATGCAACTTTCGCCCCCCTTCTTCGAAGTGCCATGGCGCGTCGCAATGGGTGCCCGTGTGCGTGGGCAGAGTAATCGTTGAGGTGTTGCAGCTCGCACCCTCCGCGATACGGCTCGCCGCCACCAGACGCACGGGGTCGTCGCCGGGCCACACCGTCGTGCCGTCGTGGATGGGGATGCTTACGTCGTGCCAGCGCACGTTCATCGGGGATGTCTCCATGGGGGCCTATTATCGCACAGGAC